>JBOHED010000564.1:0-8620 GCA_050700915.1 Actinopolymorphaceae bacterium
CGGTGGGCTGGTTGCCGCCAGCCACGATGCGCCGGGCGCCACGGTCGGGAGAGCCCGGCGTGGGCACGGTGTACTCCCGGTAGTAGCCGGTGGGCTCGGCGGGCAGGAGGCCTTCGCGGTTCTGGAAGACGGTCCCGTCCTGCTCGTACGGGAACGGACCACCGGCATGGATCAGGTCCAGCGTCTCTGCTGCCTCCGCCGGGAGGCTGGACGCCGCACACCCCGGAAGTGCGGTCGCATCGAGTGTCGGCGACCCGGTGTGGTGGGTTTCGGTCGCGACCCGGTCCGGCACCGCGCGGGCGCTGGCCGTGCCGGTGAGGAACGGGCTGGCAAGGAACGGAGCGGTGACGAGGACAAACAGGGCGAGGATGGCCAGGGCGAGTCCTGCGAGCGTGCGCGACCGGCCACCATGCCGGTGGTGTGGCGGGGGGCTACCCGGGGAAGACGGTTCGCGCCTTCGCGGGGTGCGCGGCTTCATGACGTACTCCATGACCGGAACGCTAGGGCGAACCCGGACGAAGGTGAAGATCACGGGCGAGGTCGTCGCGTGCTGGCCGCCAGTCCGACACCTTCCTGCCACGCCTGTGACGGGCTGCCCGGGCCGCGGTGGTCGCGCGGATCAGCGCAGGACGTGAGGGGTGAAGCTGATCCGTTCGTACGGACCGTCGTCGCCGTTCTCGAAGAGCAGTCCGAGGGTGCCGTCTCCGAGGTCGACGAGATCGGAGTACGCAGCGGGTCCGGGCCAGACGACGACCTCCTCGGTCCAGCGGCGTCCGGCGTCCGGGCTGGCGCGTACGGTCAGGCGTCGCCGGGTGTCCTGCTCGCCCGGACCGGCGAAGACCAGCCGCCCGCCAGCTGCCAACACGCTGCACTGCACGACGGGAGTCGCGAGCGCGGGTGCCGGTGCGTACGCCAGGTCGAAGGACTCGCCACGGTCCGAGCTCATGGCGTCTGCACGATGAGCTGGTGAGCGGCCGCCCTGGTTGCGGGTGTTGGCGTAGATCCGCCCATCGGGGAGTTCGGCAACAGTCGACTCGTTCGCGTGTACGCAGGGACCGCCGGCACCATGACGCTCGGGCGGGCAGCGGTCCTCGGCGCCGATCCGCCACGACCGGCCGCCGTCGTCGCTCAGCAGCAGGTGCCCGCCGTGCCCGGTGGGGCCTGTGGAGTGGTTGGCCGGGACGACGAGCCGCCCCGCCTCCGGGCCGTGGCGCAGGGCGATTCCATGACCGGGCCCGGTGGCGTACCACCGCCAGTCGTCGCGCTTCGTCGACGCCGTGATGTCGGCAGGCGGCGTCCACCGCACACCGCCGTCGGTACTGCGCTGGAGCCATACGCGCCGCGAGTCGACCGCCGGGACCTCGCCCCGCAGGATGCGGGATTCGGTGGCGTCCCCCGCGGCACGGGTGGTGAGGAGGACGACATCGCCAGACACCGGATCGACGAGCGGACACGGGTTGCCGACGGTGTTGCCGGGTTCGGTGTTGCCGGGATCGCTGCTCACCACCTGCAGAGCCGACCACGTGCGGCCGTGGTCGGTGGAACGGCGCAGGACGAGATCGATCGCTCCCGCATCGCCCGGCCCGGTACGCCGTCCCTCGGCGAAGGCCAGCAGCGTGCCGTCGGGAGTGGCGACGACCGCCGGGATCCGGAAGGTGTGGTAGCCCTCGGTTCCCGCGGCATACACCGTCGTCGCCCACGTCATCGCAGTCCGACGTCCTCCAGGATCTGCGCGACGGCGGCGAGCTCCCGGTCGTCGAGCGGCAGCATCGGCACGCTGGTCGTCGCGTGACTGATGACTCCACGCATCCGTAGCGCGGCCTTGAACGCACCGATCGCGGAGGAGTACAACCCCATCCGGCCGTCACCGACCCCGACGAGGGCGAAGAGGCGGCGGAGCCGGTCCTGTTCGGCCATGGCGGCCGGCCAGTCGCCCCGGGCCGCCGCGTCGTAGAGGCGGACGAAGCCGGCCGGGTCGACGTTTCCGACGCCCGGCACAATGCCGTGCCCGCCGACGAGGAGCGCGAGGTCGGCGTGGACCTCCGAACCGGTGTAGGCCTTGAAGCCTGGTGCTCCGGCCGCCGCGCGCACCGCCGACCGGAACCCGTCGATGTTCCCGCAGGAGTCCTTGAGCCCGGCGAGAACCCCCTCCGCGGCGAGCTCACCCACCAGGTCGGCGGGCAGCTTGGTGTGCACGGCGGTGGGGATGTCGTACGCCAGCAACGGCAGGTCGACGGCCTTCCTGATGGCCCGGAAGTGGACCGCGATCTCCGCCGGATGGGTGGGGGAGTAGAAGGGGGCGGTCGCGACCAGGCCGTCGGCGCCATGTTTCTCGGCCACCTGGGCATGAGCGATCACCCGCGGTGTGGTCATGTCGATCACCCCCGCCACCACAGGCACCTGTCCGGCGGCGACGCTCACCACCACCTGCAGGACCCGCGCTCGCAGATCGTCGGTGAGGTAGGCCGTCTCCCCGGTCGACCCACCGACGAACAGACCGGCGACGCCGGCGTCAAGGAGGAAGCCGCAGAGGCGTTCGAGTGAGGTGACGTCCAACTCCCGCTCGGGGGTGAAGGGGGTGCAGACCGGCGGAATGACACCTGACGGTGGGCTGGCTGGGGTCACGGCGCTACCTTTGGTCTCGTCATACGTAGGACGTGGGATGTCTCGCGGTCAGGCTAGCCGAGGACATCGGAGCAGCGAAGGTTCGGTCCATGGCGGGAACGGGACGGCAGCTCGAGGTGCGGATCGTCGATCTCATCCTCGCCCAGGGCCTGCGTGCGGGCTCGCCGTTGCCGGCGGAGCCTGCCCTCGTGACGACGCTGGGGGCGAGTCGCAACTCCGTCCGCGAAGCGCTGCGTGCTCTGCACACGCTCGGGATCGTCGACATCCGGCACGGCTACGGGACCTTCGTCGGCCAGGCACCCCTCACGGCCGTCACGCCCGGCCTGCTGTTTCGTACCCGCCTGTCCGTCCGCGACGACCCGACCGCGCTCGCCGACCTGGTGGAGGTCCGCGAGTTGCTCGAACTCGGCCTTATCGCCCGGGTGGCCGACCAGGCCGACGGCGACCTCCTCGACGCGCTCGACGCGGTGGTGGAGGCGATGCGTACCGGCGACCTTGCGGCGGCCGACCGCAGGTTCCACGAACGGCTGTACGCCGACGTCGACAACGCGCTCGCGACCCAGCTCATCAGCCTGTTCTGGGACATCTACCACCAGGTGGCGAACGAGCTCGAGCCGCCGCCGGTCGACCGGTCCCAGGTGGTCGGGAACCACCAGCGGGTCGTCGACGCTCTCCGCTCCCGGGACAGTGAGCGCGCGCGGTTGCTGCTGCGTTCACACTTCGCCGACCTCCGGGAACGCGTCGCCCGCCTGGTCGATGCGGACGCGGCCGTCGTCGCAGTCAGAGCGGAGTGATCCCCACGTAACACCTGGCACGATGGGGAAGTGCCTCGATCCCTGGATGAACTGCTCGACCTGCTCGATCTGGAACAGATCGAGGACAACCTGTTCCGCGGCCGCCAGCCCGAGACCAGGCTGCAGCGGGTGTTCGGCGGACAGGTCGCCGGCCAGGCGTTGGTCGCGGCGAGCCGCACGGTCGAACCCGGCCGGGCGGTCCACTCGCTGCATGCGTACTTTCTGTTGCCGGGCGACACCAGCGTCCCGATCGTCTACGACGTCGAACGGCTGCGGGACGGCCGGTCGTTCAGCACCCGGAGGGCAGTCGCGCGACAGCACGGCCGGACGATCTTCTACATGTCGGCGTCGTTCCACGTGCCCGAGGCCGGGTTCGACCATCAGGACGTCGCACCCGACGTACCCGCTCCGGACGCGTGCCCGACGCTCGGCGAGGTGCTGGAGAAGATCTCGGGCCGTCCGAGCGACACGTGGGCGGAGGAGTGGGCCGCGCTCGACGTGCGCTATGCGAGCGATTCTCGCCGTGGCGGTGCGCCGGACGACCCGGACCATCCCGCCCGTGCGCGGGTGTGGTTCCGCGCCGCCGGTCGGTTGCCCGACGACCCGGTCCTGCACCGGTGTGTTCTTGCGTACGCCAGTGATCTGACCCTACTCGGCGTCACGCTCGTGCCGCACGACACCTACATCGGTGCGCGTGGCCTGCAGACCGCGTCGCTGGACCACGCGATCTGGTTCCACCGGCCGTTCCGTGCGGACGAGTGGCTGCTCTACGACCAGATCTCGCCGTCGGCGTCGGATGCCCGCGGCCTCGCGACAGGCCGGCTGTTCACGACCGACGGACGGCTCGTCGCGTCGGTCGTCCAGGAGGGGCTGATCCGCCCGCGTCTCGATGGGGCAGGGTAGGCAGCATGATTGTGGCGTTCAGCATCAGTCCCGCCGGCGGCGCGGACGACGGCAGCGTGAGCGAGGCCGTCGCCGCGGCGGTCCGCGTGGTCCGCGAGTCCGGCCTGCCCAACGAGACCAACGCGATGTTCACCAACATCGAGGGGGAGTGGGACGAGGTGATGGCTGTCGTCAAAAGTGCCGTCGACGTCGTCGCCGCCACCTCACCTCGGGTGGGCCTCGTGCTCAAGGCCGACATCCGGCCCGGCCACACCGGAGAGCTCACCGGCAAGGTCGCACGCGTCGAGCGTCTCCTCGCCGACTGACCCCGCCACCAGCCGGGGAGTGATCACGTATGCGTGAGCGTTCCCGGGCTTCCGGGTAGGTTCCTGAGGCGAGCCTCGCAGGGACGCCGTACTACGGGCGGGCCCCGCTCACCGCCCTCAGGTAGCCGTCAGCGGACTCTCGCGTGCTCAAGGAGATTGGGAGGACGATGCGACGCCCGTCATCCTGCCGCTCGCCGGTCGCGATGCGCTCCGCGAGCAGCCGCATCGCCTCCCGGCCAAGCTCGCGGGACGGCAGGACGGCCGCCACCGTCGTGATCGGGAGCGGTTCGAACGGGCCGGCATCGTCCATCCCGGCAAGCTCGATCTGCTCCGGGAACTCGATGCCGAGGTCCATGAGGTTGATCGCCGCCGCTGCCAGGACGTAGCCGTTCGCGCACAACAGCACGCTCGGCGGATCGGAATCGGCCAACAGGTCGCGCAACAGGCTCGGATGAGTGCCCTCGGCCTCACTCCAGTACCGACGCGTCACGGTCAAGCCTGGGCGCACGGGCAGGCCGTGTTCGCGCAAGCTCCGGTCGTGCCCGGACAGTCGCTCCTGGACACTGGTGCTTTCGGTCTCGCTCCACAACATCGCGAGGTTGCGGTGCCCAAGTTCGACCAGGCGGTTGGTGACCTCGTAGCCAATGGCGAAGTGGTCGGGAGCACGGCATCGGTAGCCAGCTCGGGAAGGTAGCGGTCCACCAGGACGAGCGGGATCGACACGTTCCGGAGCTGGCCGTACGCATCGATGCTGGCCCGCCCTTGAACCGGGTAGGCGACGACGCCGGACACGTCGGCCCGCACCATCTCCTGCAGGGCTCGGGCCTCCCGTTCGGGTGAACCGTTCGAGTCGGCGAGCACCATCTGGTAGCCGAGCTCGGAGCACATCGACTCCACGCCGGAGATGATGCCCGTGACGTGCGGCCCCCCGATGCCGTGCACGATGCACCCGACGGTGCGTGGCCTCGTGCCGTCCGGTCTGGGTGCCAGCTCCGGCTCAGTCGGCTCGGCGACGAAAGTGCCCTGGCCCCGACGACGGACCAGAATGCCTTCAGCGACCAGGTCGTTTAATGCACGAATCGCCGTCGTCGTACTCACGCCGTAGCGTTCGCACAGCTCTCGCTGTGTGATGAACGACCAGCATCGAGTAGGCGTCTGCTCCCTGGACGAACATCCCGATCGATGCGGCGCGGATCGACGGGGCGGGCGCCGTGCGGGTCTTCGTCGGCATCGTGCTGCCCCTCGCCCGGCCGATCCCGGGTGCGTCTCCCTGTTGACGATCATCGCTGCGTCCAAGGACTTTCTCTAGCCGTTGCTCGTCCTTCCGAGACCCGACCTCCGGCCGATCTCCGTCGCGCTCCCACGGATCGAGTCCTCGACCGACCTCGGCGTGTTCATGGCCGCACTGTTCATCTCGATCGTCGTCCCCGTGCTTGTGTTCCTGGCGTTCCAACGCCAGTTCCTGCGGGCGGCGGGCAGCGCGGGTGCGATCAAGGGTTGACAGGCTACGGCGCGACCGGATCGGTGAGGGGGCGCAGACCGGCGACCAGTTCGGCAAGGCGTTCCGGGCGGACGACGCGTGCCCGCACCGCACCTGACGCCAGTCGCCGGGTGAGCTGGTCGAGCGGCAGTGGAGCGTCGGAGGCGAGCAGCAGGACGTTGCCGTAGCGGCGGCCGCGCAATTGCGACGGCTCGGCTGCCAGCGCCACGTGGCCGAAGACCTCCCGAAGCGTGGCGGCCTCGGCACGGGCGTGCCGCTGCTCGGTCCGGTCGGCGACGTTGGCGACGTAGATCCCACCGGGAGCGAGGACGCGCGCGAGGTCTGCGCAGAACTCGAGGGTCGTGAGCGCGACCGGCACCTCGTTGCCGGCGAAGACGTCCCGGATCACGACGTCCTGGGAGTCCTCGGAGAGGGTACGCACGCCGTCCCGGGCGTCTGCGGTCCGGATCCGGAGGCCCTGGTCCCGGCGGATCCCGAACGCCCGACGGACCAGGTCCACCAGGGCACCGTCCACCTCGAACACCACCTGCCGGGAGCCCGGCCGGGTCGCCGCGACATACCCCGCCAGCGTGCAGCCACCGCCTCCGAGATGTGCCACCCGCAGCGGCGCCGGGAGGGCCGCGTCCCCGTCGAGGAGGTCGAGCAGGTCCCCGATCCACCGCACGTACTCGAAGTCCAGCCTGGTCGGATCGTCGACGTGGACGTACGAACTGGGCACGCCGTTGACGACCACGAACCATCCGCCCGGGTCATCACGGTCAGGCAGAATCTCGGCGGTACCGGTGCTGATCGGGTGAACTCCTGCCAACGCAGCGGGTCCGGCCGCCTCGGCGCCACGCGGCCGCCGTCGGGTGCGGGCAGGAGGGCGGCGGTCGGGCACGGCGCCCAGCGTCGCATGACCTGCCGGCGCCCGGGTAGGCAGGTGGCGGGCTTGCAGCGGCAGCCCGCACGTGGCGTGCGAGACTGCAGAGGGCTGCACGATCACGGCGGAGGTGGCCAGTGGCCGGCAAGGGACGGATCGCCAAGACCGCGGTGACGTACGCGATGAAGTACGGTCCGCTCGTCTACGAAGCCATCAAGCACGGCCGCGAGCCGGCGCAGCGCGCCGTCCAGAAGGCCCTGACCCGGCAGGCCGACCGCAAGCGCTCCCTCACCCACGCCACGACAATGGTCGACGGTTCGGTGCTCCGCGTGTTCCACGAGGCGGAGCCGATCTGGGTGGTCTTCTCCGGAGACACACCGGTTGCGAGCTATCCGACCGTCGCGACACCGTTGGCCGACGTACTCCGGCACGCCGACCTGAGCCTCCGGGTCAAGCCGGCTCCGCCGGGCTCGCGGCGCCTACCCGACCTGGACGTGTCGAAGCTGCCCAAGGTCCAGGACCTCCCGGCGCTCGCCCGCAAGGCGCTCCGCCGCGGGCCGCGCTGAGCCTGGGCTCCCGCCTCTCGAGCGTCAGCGAGGGGGCTGGCGGAGGCGTTTGATGTCCCCGCGGCGCTTCTTCTGCTCGAGCCGGCGCTGGTGTGCCCCCTTCGTACGCCTGGTCGGCCGACGCGGCTTGGGGGGTGGCGCGATGGCCTCCTCGAGGAGTGCCGTCAGCCGGGCGAGGGCGGCGCGGCGGTTGGCGAGTTGCGAGCGATGGTCGGAGGCGGTGACGGTGAGGACGCCGTCGACCAGTCGCCCGGCCAGTCGCTGCAGAGCCCGCTCGCGGTGCGTGGGGCTCAGGACCTCGGTGCGTGCGACGTCGTACGACACGCTCACCCGGGAGTCCGTCGTGTTGACCGACTGGCCGCCCGGCCCTCCTGACCGCGAGAACCGCCACGAGAGCTCCCCGGCAAGGGCGGTCGGGTCCAGCCCGTGCGGCCGCCGCCGGGGCGCCTGCCCGGGCCCGCGGTCGGAGCGTTCGTCATCACGCACGGCGGCTCGGGCTCCTCTGTGCTGGGCGGCGGGCAGGCGGACGGCGGGCGGGCCCGGTCGTACGCAGGCCGTACCCAACCCCCAAGCCTACGCAGGCGCCCGCGCCCGTCCCGCTCTGCCGGTGGCCCCGCTCGCCGCCGTGCCGGCGGTCGGTCACCCGCCGAGCCGGCGGTCGGTCACCCGCCGAGAGCGGGTCGAACCTTGTCGGCGTACCAGGGTGCGTAGACCTCGGCGTGGAAGTCCGGCGCCTCCGCCTGCCACACCTTGTCCAGCGCGGCGTAGTACTTCCGGGCGGACTCCAGGAACACCTCGTCATCGATGCTGGAGGTGAAGCCGTCGTTGGTCTTGTTCACCGTCTGCTCGAGTTTCGCAAGCTCTGACCGGAGATCGCTGACCTTGCGTTCGAACGCCCAGCGGTTGATCGCGTCGTCGGACGCCGTACCCGACGGTCCAGGACTCTCCTCCGCCGGGAAGAACTGCTCCTGCGGCGGGGTGGGGTTCAGTTTGGTGCCAGCGGAGTAGGCGTCGACGATCGGTTTGCCCCACGCCTCCTCGGCGCTGCCGGGCAGGTCCTCGAG
>JBOHED010000565.1:0-5009 GCA_050700915.1 Actinopolymorphaceae bacterium
CGCGCAGCGTGAGCGCTATCTGTGCATGGCGTGGTAGGGCGGGATGGCAGCAGGTGAAGATCAGCCGCAACCGTCCGTCCGGCTCCGGCTGGGCGGGCCACCGCAGACCGGCGAGCTTGGTCCGGTAGTTCGCCTGCCGCCGCAGCACATCCAGGCCGCGGCGGCGGGCGACCGTGAACAACCATGCGTCCGGACGGTCCGGGATTCCTTCGACCGGCCACCGGCGCAACGCCGCCTCGACGGCATCCTGGACGAGATCCTCGGCGGCGGAGAAATCACCGAGGAGCGACATCAGAGACGCGGCCAGCCTGCCCGCATGGTCGCGTACGACGCTGGCCAACTCGTTGTGTGTGGCGCCCGCGTCGGCGGCGTCCACGTCGACAGCAACTCCCGCGGCGTCAGTGGTTCTCGCGTGGTCAGTGGCTCCGGCGGAGTCCGCGGCGCCCGCCGGAGCCGAACTGGACGTCACGGCGTCATGACTTCCGCCGGGCGTATTTCGACGATCGGGCAGGCCGGCCAGGTCCTGACCATCCGGATGGCCTCGTCCAGGTCGGCGACCTCGACCTCGAGGAAGCCACTGACGACTTCCTTGCCCTCCATGAACGGGCCATCGGTGACGAGTGCCTCGCCGCCCTCGAGCCGGATCGTCGTGGCGGTGTGCTCCGGCTGCAGCCTGCTCCCGCCGCGGATCTTGTCGGAGTGTTCGGCCAACCACTGATGGACCTTTGCGTACGCCCGCTCCCGCTCGGCTGGCCCCATGGCCTGCAGTTCGTTTACGAACTCCTCGGTGTCGACGAACATCAGTACGTACTTCACCGGTCGTACCTCCTCAACGCCATGTGTCTCGGTCAGCCTGGTCTCGGTCAGCCGGTCGGGAGGACGGCGTACAGGTCGATCCCGTTTCCGTCAGGGTCTGCCACGGTTGCGGTCCGCATCCCCCAGAACGCATCCCACGGCTCCTTCAGCCCCTGGTAACCGTCGCCGACCAGCTCCGCGTACCTCGCGTCGACCTCCGGCGGGGTCGGGAACTCGAAGGAGAGCAGCACTCGCGGCCCGCCGGTCGGCCGGGTCCAGTCGTTCATGGTGCCGGCGCGGAGCTCCTCCGTGTCAAGCATGAGATGCACTCCGTTCGGCAGGTCGCAGCCGGCGTGACCGGGGTAGGCGGGATCGACCTTGAAGTCGAGCCCGAGCCGTGCATAGAAGGCAATTGCCACGTCGATGTCGGACACGACGATGTCGATCACGTTCATCGTGGGGTTCATGATCCTCGTTCCTTTCTTCACTGTCTGAGTGCCCGGTCGCGGGGCGACCTCTTGCCCGCCCGCGCGACCCTCACCCCTTCAGACGATCGGCGGCCAGCCCGACAGGACACTTGCACCACCCCGACCCGTCGCCAAAAGTCGCGCCCGCATTTCCGGCTTGCGGGGTGGGATGGCTTGTGCCAGCCTGGGCGGGTTCGTTCCGAGCCGTCTCGCGTCTCCCGCGCGATGCGGTGGCAGTTGCTCGCAGCTGCCCGCAACCCGATCAAAGGGGTGTGTGGCATGCTGCGCTCTTTTTCTTCTGAGGTCTTTCGACGCTACGCCCTGCACGTACGCCTGCTGTGGTGGTGTGCCCCGCGGCGGTCGTTGGTGTGTGCGGCCCTGGCCGTGGTGGCGGCCGCCGCCGGCACCGCCGCGCTGGTGACGACCGGCCGGCTCGTGGGGTCATTGCCCGCTGCGGTGGAGGGCGGCTGGGGTTCGCCAGCGGCCGATGAGACGTGGATGTGGCTCGTCGCGACGGTCGTGTTGTTCGTGGCCGCGCCGGTGTCGGCGGCGGCGCTGGGTGCCGTGGGCCAGGCGGTCTCCGCTCGCTACCTGGTCGGCGTCCTCGACCTGACGATGGAGGTCGCCACCCATCCTTATGGCGTTGCGCACCTGGAGGATCCGCGCGCGGCCGGCGCGCTGGAGGCGGTGGCACGGGCGCCGCGGGACTGGCTGTTCGTCGGAGGTATCCAGGCCGGTTGGACGCTGCTCTCGATCCGGCTCGGTGGTGTCGGCGCGTTCGCCGTCCTGGCCGGCTGGTCCTGGTGGGCTCCCGTACTCCTGCTCGTCGGCTGGCTGGTGCTGAGCAAGGCGTTCGGCCAGTGGAGCAGCACGATCTTCGACCAGCTGCTCGACGTGACGGGCAACGACCGTCGGCGCGCTGACTACCTGCGGTCCCTCCTGACGGACCTGCCGTCGGCGAAGGAGGTACGGATCTTCGGGCTCACCGACTGGTTGCTCGGTCGGTACGTCGCCACCTGGCAGGCGGCGATGCGGCCGGTGTGGGCGAAACGGAGCCGCGGCCTGTGTGTCACGCTCCTCATGCTGCTGGTCCCGTTGGCGGCCACCTCGGTCGTCGTCCTGCTCCTCGCCCGCGACACATGGGCCGGCGTGATCAGCGGCGGCGCGGTCGTCACGTACGCCCAGGCGGCGGTGGCCATGAGCGCGTTCGGTCCGCAGCAGGATCCGCACCTGTTCCTCGCGCGCACCACGTCGGTGGTGTCGAAGCTTGCCCGGCTTCGCGCCGGGCAGGACCTTCCGCTGCTTCCCCGTACACAGGCAGTACAGGCCTGTCCAGCACCATCGGTTGATCGGCCCGAGGGCAGCGCGGCGTCCATCGCGCTGCGGGATGTGACGTTCAGTTATCCGTCCGAGGACGGACCCACGCTCGACGCGCTGAACCTGGAGATCCCGGCCGGCCAGTCGGTGGCGCTGGTGGGTGTGAACGGGGTCGGAAAGTCGACGTTGATCAAACTTCTGTGCGGTCTCTACCGGCCGGACACCGGAAGCGTCCGCATCGACGGTGCCGATCCCGGAGTCGACCAGACCGCGCGGCGCCGGCTCGCGGTGATCTTCCAGGACTTCGTTCGCTATCACCTCTCGCTCCGGGACAACGTCGCCATGGGCGCGTCCGCAAGAACGGATCATCCACCGCGGTGGGAGAAGGCACTGGCCGATGCCGGGGGCAGCGTCCTGCTCGCCGACCTCGCGCACGGTGGGGAGACGGTCCTGTCCCCGGAGTACGCCAAGGGAACCGAACTGTCCGGCGGGCAGTGGCAGCGGGTGGCGCTGGCCCGGGCGTTCGCCGCACTCCGTGCGGGTGCGGGTGTTCTGATCCTCGACGAGCCGACGTCGGCACTGGACGTACGCATCGAGGCGGCGTTGTTCCACCGGTTTCTCGCCAGGACGCGTGGCGTCACGACGCTCCTTGTCAGTCACCGGCTGTCGAGTGTGCGGCACGCGGAGCGGATCGTCGTCCTCGGCGCGAGTGCCGGGGGTGGTGCCCGCGTGGTGGAGGACGGCACTCACGAGGACCTGCTGGACCGCGACGGCATCTACGCCGAACTGTTCACCCTGCAGGCCTCCCGGTTCACACGTGGCGTGAAGGTCGGGTGATCTCGTGATCGTTCGTTGTCTTCGTGCACTCTGGCTGGTCGTCTCCACCTCCGTACGCGTCAGTCCATGGCAGTCCCTGGTCAGCCTCGGCCAGGTGGCCGGCAACGTGTTCCAGGTCGTTCAACCACTCTTCCTCACCTGGATGATCACCGCGGCGATCCACCGTGACGCCGCGGAAACGACGATGGCCGCCGGCGCGTTCGTCGGCTCGATCGCCCTCGATCAGGCGTTGCAGCTCGTCGGTCGTCACGCCAGGATCGGTCAGCTCGAGCGGGTCGGGTACACGTTCAGCACCCGCATCGCCGAGGTCACCGCGCGAATCCCCACGCTGGACCATCTCGAGTCGCCCAGGTATCTCGACCAGATGCAGACCACCCGCGACCAGGAAGGATCGCTGGGCGTCGCACTGAACACCCTGCTCAATGTCCTGGCCGACGTCGTACGCGTCGGCGGGACCCTGGCATTGGCGGCGTCGGCGGACTGGCGACTGATGTGCGTAGTCGCTGCCGGAATCCCTTCCCTGGTTGCGGTCCGCTGGGAGTTGCGCTGGGCAGCGGAGGCCGAGGAGGCCTCGGCCTCGTCGGGCCGGCTGGCCACGCACCTGCTCGGCCTCGGCCTCGACGCCGCGGCTGGCGCCGAGCTTCGCGTCTTCGGACTGACCGAGGAGGTACGCCGACGACTCCGCCGGACTGCCCGGGCGTGGCGGCATCCCTTTGCCGTACAGGCGTCTCGGCAGGCACGTCTTGCGGTGGCCAACGACGTCCTCTTCTTCGGGGTCGCGGGTGCGGTCCTGGGCTGGCTCGTCCACGATGTCATCGCCGGCACCGTCGGTATCGGGGAACTCATCCTCGCCCTCCTGCTCGTCAACCGGCTCAAGTCCGCCGCCGCCGATCTCCAGCAGTCCGGTCGTGGGATCGGTGGAGTGATCCGGACCGCGAGCCGCTTCCTCTGGCTCCTCGACTACGAGCGGGACGTCGCCGGCGCGCACGCGGGGACGGCGGCTACTCCGGAGCGCCTGTCGCACGGCATCACGCTGGAGAACCTGAGTTTCTGCTATCCAGACAGGGAAACAGTCGCACTGGACACCATCTCGCTGCGGCTTCGGCCTGGACTTGTCGTGGCTCTCGTCGGGGAGAACGGTGCCGGCAAGTCCACCCTCGCCAAACTCCTCACCGGCCTCTATCGCCCCAGCACCGGAAGGATCCTCGTCGACGGCACCGACCTCGCCGACCTCGACGTAACCGGCTGGCGGTGCCGGGTCTCGGGCGCGTTCCAGGACTACGCGATGCTCGAGCTCGCCGCCAGGGAGACCGTGGGACTTGGCGATCTGACGTACCTCCACGACGACGTACGCATCCACGCGGCCGCCCGGGCCGGCGCGGCAGAGCAGGTCATCGCGGCACTACCCCATGGCCTCGAGACGCAGCTCGGTCCGATCTGGCCAACCGGGGTTGGGCTTTCGGGCGGTCAGTGGCAACGCCTCGCGCTCGCCCGCGGCATGATGCGGGACCAGCCACTGTTGCTGATCCTCGACGAGCCGACCGCCGCCCTCGACGCCACCACCGAGCACGCCCTCTTCGAGCGGTACGCGGA
>JBOHED010000566.1:0-1643 GCA_050700915.1 Actinopolymorphaceae bacterium
CTTCCGACCGTTCTTGCGTACGAAATCGAACAACGCATCGAGTCGGGCTACGACGTGGCGGCGGTGCAAGCCCAGCTTGACGCCGACCGCAGCGCGATGACGGTCGCCCGGGCCCGCCGCCTCCTCGACGAGATGGGCGAGCTGAAACGGTCCGCGGACTGGCCCTACCACGAACCCTCCACCCGGCAGGAGATCGAGGCAGAGCTGCCGCCGGCCCGGATCCGCAGCCAGCGCCCGATCGGTGCTGCCGAACTCCGGGACCGGATCGAGGCCGGCTGGCTCGGACGCTGTGCCGGCAACTGCCTCGGCAAACCGGTCGAGAACGGCGAGCACTGGACGGCCGACCGGCTCCGCAGCTATCTCGAACAGACCGGCAACTACCCGATCCGCGACTACGTGACCCGGCTCGACCCGATGCCCGACGGGTACGTCCTCAACGACTGCTGGACGCAGACGACGAAGGGCCGGATCACCTGCGTACCGCGTGATGACGACCTCGACTACACCCTGCTCGGCCTGCACCTGCTGGAGACCAAGGGCTTCGACTTCACCAGTGCCGACGTGGCAGCCGAATGGCTCCTGCGGCTTCCGTACCACCTCACCTACACCGCCGAACGCGCGACCTATCGCAATCTCGTCAACGGGATCGGCCCGTCCGAGGCGGCCCTTGTCGACAACCCGTACCGCGAGTGGATCGGCGCGCAGATCCGGGGCGACATCTTCGGCTACGTGTGCGCGGGGCGGCCGCGGGACGCCGCGCTGATGGCCTACCAGGACGCGGCACTCTCCCATGTCGGCAACGGGATCTACGGCGAGATGTGGTCGGCGGCGCTGGTGGCGACGGCGTTCACGGCCGGCACTTTGCGGGAGGCCGTGGAGGAGTCGATCAACCACGTGCCGCAGCGGTCGCGGCTGGTCGAAGCGCTCACCTGGGCGGTCTGGGTCCGCGACTCCAAGGTCAGCTGGGACGACGCCCTGACCCAGCTGCGGGAGCGCTACGGCCACTACCACTGGGTGCACACGATCAACAACGCCGCCGCCTGTGTTCTCGCGCTGCTCTACGCCGAGGACGACTTCACCAGGGCGATCGGGCTGACCGTGCAAGCCGGCCTTGACACCGACTCCAACGGCGCGACGGTGGGTTCGGTCGCGGGTGCGTTCGTGGGGAGGGGCGGGCTGCCGCGGCACTGGACCTCGCAGTTTGCCGACACGCTGCGCAGCGGGCTCTACGGTTTCGACCGGAGCAGCATCCGCGACATCGCGCAACGGACCTTCGCGTTGGCCCGTACGTACGCCTCCCAGCGGGTCCCCATCCCGTGATCCGGCTCACGCGTCCTCGACGTGCAGGCGGTGCGCCAGCGGCAGGAGACCGGCCGGGGTGAGCGGCGCGAGCGGGTCGTCGGAGCCTCGATCGGTGCGGTACGTACGCGGCGGCACGCCGTAGACCGCGCGGAACCGGCGGGAGAAGTGGAACGGATTGGCGAACCCGCACGCGCTCGCGACCGCCCCCACGGTGAGGTTGCTGCGCTGGAGCAGGGTGGCGGACCGGGCCAGCCGGACCAGCTCGATCGCCGCGACCGGACCGAGGGCGTACTCCGCCCGGAACAACCGGCTCAGGTGTCCTGTGGATATGCCCGCTGCAG
>JBOHED010000567.1:0-2986 GCA_050700915.1 Actinopolymorphaceae bacterium
ACTCGGAGCTGGCCCGGCTCGCCTACCTCGCCGCCCTCTCCCAGAGTGTCGCTGCCCTCTCCTCCGACGACCCCGACGCCGACGCCGACGCCGAGTGAGCCGTCAGCCAGTCCGCGCCGGGTCGAACTCCATGACCTGGGTGAGCCGAACGTTGTTGCCGGAAGGGTCGCGGAACGATGTGTCGATGCCGTACGCCTGCGGTGTGGGTGCGTCGTTGAAGGTGACACCGCGCGCCGAAAGCTCGTCGTAGGCCGCCTGGCAGTCGTCGGTTTCCGCCGAACAAGGTGCCGCCAGCCCCTTTGGCCACCAGCTCCGCCAGTTGGGCGCTGGCGGGCGCAACCCGCACCTGCCGCTCCGCGGGCGGATACAAGGCCCGGTGGGCGCGCGGGGTCTGGCCGAACATCCGCCGGAAACTCGTCGTGAACGAGCCGACGCTCTCTGCACCGACCGCGAAGCAGAGGGTGGCGACCGTCCAGTCGGTCGTGCACAGCAGGGCCGCTGCCCGCTCCAACCGTCGAGTCAGCAGGTACTGGTGGGGAGACTCGCCGAAGGTCTGTATGAACCGTCGACTGAAGTGCGCCGGCGACAGGCCGGCAGCGGCGCCAGGTCAGCGACCGAAACCCGCTCGGGGTACCGGGCATCGGCCAGATCTTTGGCCCGCAGCAGATGGCAGGCAATCGGAACGTTCGGCACCGAAGCTACCCGTCGAGGGCCCGCTCGCGTGCAGCGTCGGGACCGTCGTCGAGCAGGACCTGGAACCCCGCTTCGTCCAGGACAGGTACGCCGAGGTCGCGGGCCTTGTCGTACTTCGACCCCGGGTTGTCGCCGACGACGACGAATCCGGTCTTCTTCGATACCGAGCCGGACACCTTGCCGCCCCTGGCGGTCACCGCCTCGGTGGCCTCGTCACGGGAGAACCCTTCGAGGCTTCCGGTGACGACGACGGTGATCCCCTCCAGCGGCCGGCGTCCCTGCTCGACCTCCTCCTGCAGCTGGACGCCGGCGGCCCGCCACTTCTCGACGATCTCGCGGTGCCAGTCGACGGCGAACCACTCCTCGAGCGATGCGGCTATGGTCGGTCCGACTCCTTCGCCGGCGGCCAACTCCTCCTCGCTCGCCGCCGCGATCCGGTCGAGGTCGCCGAACGTCCGGGCCAGCGCCTGCGCCGCCGTCGGCCCGACGTGCCGGATGGAGAGGCCGACAAGTACCCGCCACAACGGGCGGGATTTCGCCGCCCGGAGGTTGAGGAACAGCCGCTTGGCGTTGGCGGAGAGCTCTCCGGACTTCGTGGTGAAGAACTCCGAGCCTTCGAGCTGCTCGGGCGTCAACCCGAAGAGGTCGCCCTCGTCGCGGATCAAGCCTTCGTCGAGCAGGGCGGTGCCGGCCTGGTAGCCGAGCACCTCGATGTCGAAGGCGCCGCGCCCAGCGAGGTGGAACAGCCGCTCCCGCAGCTGCGCCGGACACGACCGCGTGTTCGGGCAGCGCAGGTCGACGTCGCTCTCCTTCTCGGGCCGCAGCGGACTGCCACACTCGGGACACTTCGTCGGCATCACGAACTCGCGCGCGGAGTCGTCCCGCAGATCCACCACCGGCCCGACGATCTCGGGGATCACGTCGCCGGCCTTGCGGAGCACCACCGTGTCGCCGATCAGGACGCCCTTGCGCTTGACCTCCTGGGCGTTGTGCAGCGTGGCGTACTCGACCGTGGAGCCGGCGACCTTGGTCGGTTCCATCACGGCGTACGGAGTGACCCGTCCGGTCCTGCCGACATTGACCCGGATGTCGAGCAGCTTGGCGTTGACCTCCTCTGGTGGGAACTTGAACGCGATCGCCCATCGGGGCGCCCGTGACGTCGAGCCGAGCTGGCGCTGCAGGGTCACCTGGTCGACCTTGACGACCACCCCGTCGATCTCGTGGTCGAGGTCGTGCCGCCGTTCACCGAACTCGCGGGCATAGGCGTCGACGTCCTCCAGGGTGCGGAGGACCCGCACGTGGTCGCTGACGGGGATGCCCCACTCGCGGAGACTCGAGTAGGCCTCGGACTGCCGTACCGGCTGCCAGCCGTCGCGTTTGCCGACGCCGTGGGCGACGAACCGGAGCGGACGCTGGGCGGTCATCCGGGGATCCTTCTGGCGCAGCGTGCCGGCCGCGGAGTTCCGCGGATTGGCGAACGGCGCCTTGCCGGACTCGACCAGCTTGGCGTTGATCTCCTCGAAGTCGCGGAGCCGGAAGTAGACCTCCCCGCGGACCTCCAGCACCTCCGGCGGAGTCGGCCCGCCCTTGCGCGTGGTCAGCCGGGTGGGGATGGAGTCGATCGTCCGCACGTTGACGGTGACGTCCTCGCCGGTCCGGCCGTCGCCTCGGGTGGCTCCGCGGACCAGACGTCCGCCTTCGTAGACCAGGTCCACCGCCAGCCCGTCGACCTTCAGCTCGCAGAGATACTCCGCCTCCGTTCCGATCTCGCGCTCGACCCGGGCGGCCCAGGCGCGCAGCTCCTCCAGGCTGAACGCGTTGTCGAGCGACATCATGCGTTCGAGATGGTCGACGGGTGCGAAGTCGGCCGACCAGGTGGCGCCGACCTTCTGGGTCGGAGAGTCGGGGGTACGCAGCTCCGGGTGGGCGTCTTCGAGGTCGCGCAACTCCCGCATGAACCCGTCGTACTCGGCGTCGGAGATCGTCGGCCGGTCGAGTACGTGGTAGCGGTAGTTGTGCTCCTCGATCTCCTGCGCGAGGGTGGTGTGCCGCTCACGTGCCTTGCTGGACGGCTCGGTGCTCCGCGTACTCATGGCAGAAATCTACCGCCGCGGGCCGACACGCCAGGGCGCGAATGGGCCAGTCATACCAGGTCAGACCACCACTACCGCGATGATCAGGCCGTACGCAAGTGAACCGCGGCCTCCCGCGCCAGGGTCATCGCCGTGCGGGCCCACGCCGGGTCGGCGCCGGCCAAGCCGCACGAGGGAGTGACCACGCAGCCGCGGGAGGC
>JBOHED010000568.1:0-3466 GCA_050700915.1 Actinopolymorphaceae bacterium
CGGGCGCTCGGGCCGGACGAGGTCGCCCGCCGGGTCCGCGCGGTGGCAGACGGCGGCGCCGGCTAATTCCGTCGCGAGTCGTACGCCTGGCCGCCTACGCTCCGGCACATGGACTGGGCACCCGAGTTCTACTCCCGGACAGGCGCGTGGTGGGGCCCGGCCGAGGCCAGGATCACCGATCGGGACCTGCGCCGCGTCGAGCTCATCGAACGCTTCGCCGGTGGGTCGGATGCCGATGCCGATGCCGGTACGGATGCCAGCGCCCGTGCCCGGAAGGTTCTCGAGCTCGGATGCGGGTACGGAACGACGGCGGCCACGGCGGCGCGCGCGGGCCACCAGGTCACCGCGGTCGAGCTCAGCGACCGCGTCGGGTTCGCCGCCCAGTTCGAGGCGGAGTTCGAGGCGGGGTCCGAGGCGGGTGGCGGCGCGGGTTCGCTCACCGTGGTGAGGGGCGACTTCTACGCCGTCGACCCGGGCGGACAGTTCGACGTCGTGTGCTACTGGAACGGGTTCGGCATCGGCTCCGACGCCGACCAGCGCCGGCTGCTTCGGCGGATCTCCACCGAGTGGCTGACGGCGGACGGCGTTGCCCTCGTCGACATCGCGAACCCCTTCGTGTGGGCGAGCTGGGACGGTGACGACGAGATCAGGCACGCCCGGCCCGACGCGGGGTACGCGTACAGCCTGCACGAACGCACGTCGTTCGATCCGGTGAGCAACCGTGCCGTCGACACCTGGTGGGAGGTCGACGATCCGGGAAATGCGATCAGCCAGACGATCCGCTGCTACACGCCGGCAGACCTGCTTCTGTTGCTGGAGGGTACGGGGTTGGAGTTGGCGAGCGTGATCGTCGGCGACACGTCTGTCTCGCCTTCGCAGCCATGGGCCGGGTTCGGGACGCTGCTCCGGGAAGCGCACGAGTACCTCGCCGTCCTCGCACCTTCCGAGATCATGAAGAGTCCCATGGGGTCATAGCACCGGCGAAGCTTCATGATCACCGAGAGCGGGCGCTTGCCAGCCTGACGGGGAGCGCTGAGGTGGCGTTCAGGTGAGGTCGGGGAACCAGAGGGCGATCTCGCGCTTCGCTGAGTCCGGCGAGTCAGAGCCGTGGACGAGGTTCTCGCGGTTGGACAGGGCCAGGTCTCCCCGGATCGTGCCCGCCGCCGCCTTCCGCGCATCCGTCGCGCCGCACATCAGGCGTACGACCTCGATCGCCGCGTCGCCCTCCAGCACCGCCGCCACCAGTGGCCCACTCGTCACGAAGTCCCTCAGCGGTGGGTAGAACGCCTTGTCCACGTGTTCGGCGTAGTGCCGGTCCGACATGGCGCCGTCGATGGCCCGCAGATCCATCGCCACGAGGGCGAGGCCCTTGCGTTCGAACCGGCCGAGGATCTCGCCGACGAGACCGCGGCGTACGGCGTCGGGCTTGAGCAGGACCAGTGTGCGCTCGGACACGCGTAACTCCTCCGGGTGGCGATCAAACGTGCGCAGCGTAACGGGTCGGTGCGACCGCGATGGCCTGGGCGTCGGTCACTCCTCCGCACCCGGCCCCAGGTCGTGCTTCCGCTCGGCCCGCTCCCCCTCGGCCTGCTCTCCCTCGGCCTGCTCTCCCTCGGCCTGCTCTCCCTGGGCGTGCTCTCCCTGGGGCTGGCTTCCTCCGTCCCGCTCCGCCCGGGCCCGCTCGGTGCGTTCGGCCGTGATCCGCCGGTCGAGTCTCAGGCACACGAACCACAACACGGCGAAGATGGCGCCCAGGACGAACATCAACGGTACGGCGAACCCCAACCCGATGGCCACGACCTGCAACACCGACCCGGCGATCCGCCCGACCCGGTACCGCAGCAGCCCTGTCACCACCAGGCACGCCACCGCGACCCCGCCGCCCACCGCACCGGCGAGGCTCCCGTCCACCCCGCTCAGCGCGACAGCGACCGGGATGGCGAGCGCGACGATGATCGCCTCGAAGACCAGGATCGCCGACAGAACAGAACGCATGACGCCCAGCTCACCTGGCCCCGAGGAGGACCCGAGCCTCACCGGCGGTGATGACGGACCCGGTGACGAGAACTCCGCCGCTGCCCATGGCCGTGCTCTGCTCCTCCGCCAGCCGGACGGACAGGTCGAGTGCGTCGTCGAGCCGGGCGGCGACTGACACGCGGTCCTCGCCGAACAGGTCCGCCGCGACCTCGGCCAACTCCGCCGCCGGCATCGCCCGGGCCGTGGAGTTCTGCGTACACACGATCCGGTCCATCACCGGTTCGAACGCCTCCAGCACACCCTCCACGTCCTTGTCCTGCATCATCCCGACGCAGCCGACGAGTGGTTCGAACGAGAACGCCTCCGCGATCGCCGCCGCCGTCGCTCGCGCACCGTGCGGGTTGTGGGTGGCGTCCAGGACAACCGACGGGCTCCGGCGCACGACCTCCAGCCGGCCGGGTGAGGTCACCGCCGCGAAGCCGCCCCGTACGAGTTCGGCGTCCAGGCCCTCGCCTTCGGTCACGCCTCCGGCGAGGAACGCCTCGGCCGCGGCGAGGGCGCACGCGGCATTGTGCGCCTGGTGGACGCCGTGCAGCGGAAGGTAGATCCCGTCGTAGGTCCCGGAGAGCCCCTGGATCGTGAGCTGCTGTCCGCCCACGGCAAGCTCGCGTTCGACGACGCCGAACTCCAGGCCCTCCCGCGCGACCGTCGCACCCACCTCGGCGGCCCGGCGCATCAGCACCTCGGCGACCTCGATTTCCTGTTGGGCGATTACGGCGACGGCGCCCGGCTTGATGATGCCGGCCTTCTCCTCCGCGATCTCCGCCGGCGTGCTCCCGAGGTACTTCGCATGGTCCACCGCGACCGGTGTGACCACCGCGACCTTGCCGTCGGCGACGTTGGTGGTGTCCCAGCGCCCGCCGAGACCGACCTCGATCACGGCGACGTCGACCGGAGCGTCGGTGAAGACGGCGAAACCCAGTGCGGTGGAGGCCTCGAAGAACGACAGTGGCCGGTCGCCGAGCCGACTGTCGGCAAGGTCGAGGAACGGCGCGAGTTCGGCGTACGCCTCGACGAAACGGTCCCGCGCCACCGGCTCGCCCGACAGGCTGATCCGCTCGCGGACCTCGGCGAGATGCGGGCTGGTGAGCCGGCCGGTCCTCAGTCCGAATGCCACGAGCAGGGCGTCGACCATCCGGGCCGTGGTCGTCTTGCCGTTCGTCCCGGTGAGATGGATCACCGGAGCGGAGTGCTGCGGGTCGCCGAGGAGCTCGCAGAGGTGGCGGATCCGGTCGATGTCGGGACGCTCGATCGACTTGTGCTCGGCGAGCCGGCCGAGCAGGGCTTTCTCGGCTTCGACGTACGCCGAACCGGTGTTCTTCGCGTGCGCGAGGTCCTCAGGACTGGCCATGCCTGCCTTCGATCGCTGAGTGGGTCACCCCCGCATTGTTCCGCGCCGGCCGACCTGCACGGTGAGAGGGGGTTCACC
>JBOHED010000569.1:0-5312 GCA_050700915.1 Actinopolymorphaceae bacterium
CGCCGCAGCAGTCGCCGCCAAAGCCGACCCAATGAACCGCGCCCAGGCGATGGCCGAAGCCAGCGACGCCGCCATGACAGCCAAGACCATCGAAGTTCCGGTCATGCCCACCCTGGTCGCCGACGACATCACCCCCGAAGCCGCAGCCGGACTCCTCGCCGAACAAGGCGGCCGCCTCGCAGTCCTCTCCGACGAAGGCGGCATCTTCGCCACCCTCGCCGGCCGCTACTCCGGCGTACCCAACCTCGAGGTCTTCCTCAAAGGCCACGCCGGCACCATGCTCCGGGTCCACCGCCGCGGCCGCGACCCCGAACTCATCGACAACCCCGCCCTCACCCTCGGCCTCGCCGTCCAACCCGAGGTCCTCCACGACATCGCCCAGATGCCCGGCTTCCGCGGCCGTGGACTCCTCGCCCGCATCCTCTACTCCGTCCCCGAGAACACCGTCGGCCGACGCCGCATCGGCACCGCGCCTGTCCCCGAACTGGTCGCGGACACCTACACGCAGAACCTGCAAGCATTCGTTCTCACCCTCGCTGACCTGCAAGAACGCGCCTTCCTGCCGCTCAGCGACGACGCCGGCGAGGCCGTCCTCGCGCTGGAGGCCGACGTCGAACCCAAACTCGCACCCACCGCCGCCTGGGCCCACGTCGTCGACTGGGGCAGTAAGTACGTCGGCGCCGTCATCCGCCTCGCCGGCGTCATCCACCTCGCCGACCACCTTCGCGACGGCTGGCAACAACCCATCACCGCCGACACCATCGACCGCGCCGCCGCCCTCGGCCAACTCGCCCTGCTCGAACACTTCCATGTGCGGCTCGACGTCCACTTCCGCGCGCTGCACAAGCTGCGTCAGGAATTAGAGCCTGCGGCACCTGTTTTCCCGCTCGAACATGGGTTGGAGCCCAACGAGAAGGCATGCTCCGCGGCGGCCCAAGGCTCGCCAGCCTCCTCGCAACCGCTCTCGCGGCCTCCGAGGGAGACGACCGCGAAGATCGAGACTGACCACGCGGCCGAGGTGAGGACACCCACGTCGGAGGACTCGACCGGGCCGGGCAGCAGCAGTTGGGCGACGCCGGCGGTCGTCCGGTGGCGGACGCGGCCAGATCGTGCGCGGGTGACGTCGCGTGAGTACGTTGCTCAGGTACCAAGTCCCGACCAGTGGGTAGGGCACAGCAGCAAGCGGCAGAGATCGCAAGGGAAGGCGGTCACTGCCGCGATGTGCCCGCCCGGCGACGGGATAGACCAAGGAGGCGGCAATGAAGCGATCCATCTTCACGGTGGCCATGCTGGTCGCCGTACTCGCGCTCGCCACGCCGGCGGGTGCGATGGAGTCCACGTTCCGTGCGGAACTGTCGGGTGCCGACGAGGTACCTGCCGTCGCGACCAGCGGCTCCGGTGAGGCGGAATTCGAGTCCGACGGAACGAGCTTGAAGTTCGAGCTGGAGTGGGAGGAACTCAACGCGCCCGCGGTGGCGGCGCACATCCACTGCGGAGTGAGCGGCGCCAACGGCCCGGTGGGGGTCAACCTCCTGACTGGTCCGAGCGACGCCGAAGGCAAGGTGCAAGGAAGCATCACCGCGCCGAACCCCGGCAACGCGTGCGGCTGGACGGACCTGGCGGACGTACTCGACGCGATGGCCAGCGGTGGGGCGTACGTCAACGTCCACAGCACGGCACACCCTGGCGGCGAGATCCGTGGCCAGGTGATCACGGACTAGACCTCATGCCGAGGGCGAAAGCATTTGCAGCTTGCCGAGGGTGACGCCACTGCAGATGGTCCGGGCACCAACCGTGTCCCTCTGCGGGGCACGGTTGGTGCCATCGATGCGGGTTGGGTCGGCGTCGCTCTGATGCGGCGCCCGTGGCGGCGTTTCTCGATGCTTCGCGTCAGTGTGGGCCATGAGTGAGCCCAGCTTCGTACGCCCGTACGACGAGCTGGGAACGGTCTCGGGCATGGAGCTTGGCGAGAAGGCGGCTGACATAGGTCCGCGCGGTGGCGGCCGTGATGTGGAGTGCGGCGGAGATCTCGTCGTTGGAGTGACCGCGGCCGATGTGGTAGGGGACTTCGCGTTCGCGTTCGGTCAGCCCGAGCTGACGCCGGTCAAGCAAGCCTGGATGATCACGGGTGACGAGCCGGGCACTGCGACGAAGGTCGATGGCCGAACGGTCCGGTTTCAGTTCAGCGCGCCCAACGGCCGATTTCTCGAGGAGCTTGCCTCTGGATTTAGCGAAGAGCCAGTCACCCCGAGTCACTATCTGAATGAGTTCCACAAGGATCACCCACACCGCCCGGCCGTGCGGGCCGGGATGCCCGGGTCGGATCAGCCGGCCGTCGGGGTCGTGTTCGGTGGTGCGTTCGTAGTGGCGGCGGGCCTGTAACGCCGCCGACACCATCAGCGCTTCGGCGACGAAGAACACCGCCGCGGCCAGGACGACCGGCAGGTGTAGTCGCTCACGAGCGACCATCCACATGCCTTCAGCAGACAGGGCGAGTACGGCGACCGAGGCGACCCGGGCCACCCACTGGTTGGTGTGGCCCCGCCGGTGGGCCGCCACCAGTGTCACGGTCAGAAAGATGGCGGTGACGACCAGGCCGCCCAGCACCAGTTGGTAGCCGTGTGAACGCCACTACGCAGTCAGAGCATCGAGTTCGGTGGGCATGGCGAGCTCCCAACAGGCTCAGAACAAGCGGCAAGAGGGCAGACCGTGCCCACGACAGCGAGCGACGGCGAGAAAGGGCGCGAGTGAGGTGGGACGGGTTGGCACCGCGGCCTGGTTGGGCTGGCCGCGGCGCACGCCCCGTCAGGAGAAGATCGAGGCCATGACGTCGGATCCAGCCGACCCGAGCGCGTTCAACAGCGCGGTCAGCATCTGCCCGATAGCAGTCCCGGCGATCGCCACGCCGAGAGCGGCGCCGAGAGCCGCGCCGAGCGTGATACCGAACCAGTCCTGTCCTCGATGCCACACCGCATAAGCGATGCAGCCGATCACGAGCACGATGGCAGCTACAGACACGGCAGGTTCCTTTCATCGGTAGGTAGCGCGTTATTGACGTCGGCGTCGACGCCTCGGAGTGGGCGGGTTCAGGCATAAACCACAGGTCCCGGCGGTGCGGCTGCCAGCGGCGAACCTGCTGGCCTTGCGTCACCGGAAATCGGGTTGTGTTGTCGACCCTGGTGAGGGCTACTGTGCGCGGATGGGAGCAGGACCGAGGTCGGCCCCGTTGTTCCAGGTTGTTGGCGCTCCGGGCGTCGGGAAGACCACGCTGCTGCCGGAGCTGGTGAGGCTCGGGCACGGCGTCGTGGCGATGGATAAGGACGAGCTGTTTGAGGACGGTGCGCTTCTCGGTCTGCCGATCACCGACCCCGAGGCTGGGCCGCCGTTGTGGCCGGCCTACAACCGGATGTGGGACCGGATCATCCGCATGATCCGACGTGCGGGGCATCCGGTGCTGCTGCTATCGGGCACGCCGTCGCCAGGTGACGCAACGCCCGATCGGGATGACGATGGTCCAATCCACTGGGTGCTCCTGGACTGTGCCGACCAATTGCGGCTGTCCCGGCTCCGGGCGCGTGGATGGCCATCGGAGTGGATCGACGACGCGATGTCGGATGCAACCCAAAGCCGCGGACAGTTTCCCACCGTGATCCGCACCGATGACATGGATACGGAACAGATCGCACGTCAGATCCTTGCCTGGACATCAGCCGCCCCGGCTATGACGCCGCTCGTACGGGCAGGCTCGGCCGAATAGGGGTAGGCCAGGCGCGGCTCGTGCTGTGACCGTATAGGTTCGCCGGGTTGGTGGTCGGGGGCGGTTGGATGTGCGGTGACATCTCGCTCGGCTACGGTCGCCCTCGCGGACTCGGTGTCGCGGCGGTTTTGCCCGCGTGTAAGGAGCCAAGTGACCGACATGGAAGCCGAGATCATCAGGCCGGCCCCTGACGACCCGCTGCTGGCCGCGGCGGCGCGCCGCTTCCGGGATGTCCCTGCCGAGCGCGCCGCCGAGGTCGCCCGCACCTTCACCGTGACCCCCAACACCGTGGCGTTCGTCGCCGCCCGAGAGGGTGAGCCATTGGGCTGGTGGTGGGGCCATCTGCTGCCCCGACCGGACGGTCTCGTGACGGGCCGCCTCGATGACCTGGTGGTCGCCGAGCAACACCGCGGCGAGGGCCTGGGCCGCGCCCTGCTCCGCGCGTTCATGGACGAGGTTGCCCGGCTGGGCGCCGTCAAGATGTCGCTGACCACCGGCGCCCACAACGCCGCGGCCCGCGCCCTTTACGAGTCCCTCGGCGGAGGGCTCGCGACCCAGGGCCCGACCGTCAACTACTGGTTCTTGCTGGATCGTTAGAAGCACCTCCCCGCCGCCAGCCGGTGGGGCAGGAAGGGCGGCTATGCGGCAGGCATGCGGAACGGTGGCAGCGGGACCGGAGGTTGCGGCTTGGGCTGCGTACGCAGCCTGGAGTAGGGCGCGCACGAAGCTGCCGGGCGTGGCGGGCGGCAACCTGGGGCTGGACGAGCCACTGGGCACCGGTGATGTCGACGGCGATGCGCTGTCCACTGCCAGGACAGCGAGTCACGCCTACCTCGTCCGACAACGCGAAGCCCTCGTCTACGACCTGACCGGCTCCGAGAGCCCAGACCGCCGCAGCAGCGCGACTCATGACATCTGGATCACTGATGTAGAGGCGCAAGGTCGAAAACCGGGCATGCACGTCGTTCACGTAGGACGACACCCCAACCCTCGGAAACCGGAACTCGTGATCGACGACCGCAATGCCGGAACGAAGGAGACTCCCACTTCGGGTTCATGCGAACACGGCTGGAGCACCCAACTCGCGACGCCAAACATCTTGGAACAGTGACGCCCAAACACCTTGCTGAACTGCCCCATCAAGGAAACCTGCCAACTTCTTGACTCATGACACCAGCAGGCGACAGGCGGAGTGGCCGTCACGTCTCGAGGTCGAGGGGAGAACAGCCGTCCGCAGCGGCATCTACTCGCCCTCGAACGGCGCCTGTCCGAAGCTCTCGGCGAGACCGCGTTCCGGGTTGCGTCCTGCTGGCTCCTGGCGCCAGGGTGGTATCCCGATGAACGAAGGCGGGCTGTGGGCTACGACGTAGATGAGGCGACCTATCGTCGAGCAGCGACCATGTGGGCTTTCATCGTTTTGCGGCAGGTAGACCTGTTTATAAATGCAGGACGACCACGTTGTTGTCAATTGATACCGGGAAGGTTTCCACCTTGGGCTCCTCGCGTTCGATACTCACCTCGTAGGCGCGAACAAGAGTTTTATGAGGGTTGTGAA
>JBOHED010000570.1:0-5445 GCA_050700915.1 Actinopolymorphaceae bacterium
TCGCCGGCCCTGGACAGTCCCCCGCCGATGACGATCAACGCCGGGTCGACGGTCAACGCGATGATGGCGATTCTCGGTGCTATCTCGGCGCAGAACTCGGCGATCTCCGCCGCGGCCTGCCGATCACCATCCCTGGCCCGGGCAAACACCTGCTGCCCCGTACGTCCGGTTCGCCACCTCAGCCGGCCGCGCTGTGAAGACTCTGTCCACCGCATCCCGCGGAGGCTGCCCAGCTCGCCGGCCAACCGGTGCCGGCCCTGCAGGATCGCGCCGTTCACGACCAACGCCGCCGAAATGCGGTGGCCGAGCTGGAGGAAGACCAGGTCGTCGTCCACTGCTGCGCCCGGTCCACGGCTGGCGGCGCCCGGTCCCTGGTTGGCGGCGCCGGCCGGGTCGGCCCGGAGCCGCTGCTCGGCCAGGGCGGCCAGCTTGATGTCGTTCTCGACCAACACCGGGCAGCCCCAGGACGCCGAGAGACGGTCGGCCGGATCGGCACCGATCCAGTCCGGTACCGCCAGGCTCTGGGTGATCCGGCTGTCGTGATCGAGGATGCCTGGTACGCCGATCCCAGCGGCACGCAGGTCGGCGGAGTCTGCCCCCGAAGCCCGGATCGCCTGCCGGACAGTGGCGCGAACCACCCTGAGGCGACCGGCGCCGTCGATTCCGGCAGGAACGATCGCCTCCGCCCGGCCGACGATGTCGCCAGCCAGATCGGCGATCCGGACCCGGACGCTACCGCTACCGACGTCGATCCCGGCGACCCGTCCGGCATCGGCCGTGAAGCTGTACGCCCGCGCCGGACGGCCGGCTCGTGAACCGCGCTGCGGGAGGGCCGGCCGAACCGGACCCGTCTCGAGCAGCTCACCGATCACCGCCTCGACCGTCGGCCGCGCGAGCCCGGTGGCGACCGCGAGTTCGGCGATGGTCAGCGGGCGATCCTGGTCCCGCAGCACCGCCAGGCAGGCTGCCGCGTTGGCCCGTCGTACGGCCGCGCCGGCCGGATCCTCGGTGGACAGGTGAACTCCGTACAGATTATGAAACCGGGTTGTCTAATTGCCCCATTAGGACATCTCCTCCGCGCCACGTCAACCCGTCCCGGCGAACGTCCGGCACGTCGACGACGCCTGGCCGGGAGACTGACATGGCTCAAGGCATGGTGCTTCCAGGCTGGGCGATCAGCGTCATGGACGATCTCGGCTTCACCTGGCCCGACGCCGACGAAGTACGCATGATGCAGCTCGGGCAGACCTGGGCAGGACTTCCAGGCCAAGCTCGACAACGTCGCCCGGCAGGCACACGAGGCCGCCGAGCGGGTCTGGACCGAGAACCACGACGACGCGATCGACCAGTTCAAGACCGCCTGGTCCAAACCCGGCGACACCATCGACACCTTGCACAAGGACGCCGAAGGCGGCCCTCGGCGGTGTTTGCACGTCTAGAGGATCACTACTATCGTAGTGGTTAGAAGGTGCCGACCATCTGCTGCGCGGCACCTACGCGATGTCGAGGATGTGGTCCGAATGTCCAGCCAACAGGTGGTCGTCGTCGGCGCGGGACCAACCGGCTTGGCGCTCGCTGCGGAGCTGGCCCTGGCCGGAGTCCCCTGCACAGTGCTCGAGAAACGCTCCACGACACCGAACATCACCCGCGCCTTCGGCGTGAACGCGCGGACGCTGGAGCAGTTGGACGCACGCGGGTTGGCCGACGAGGTGATCGCACGGGGGACCAAGATGCCTCAGGCACAGGTCAACCAAGGCGTGTCGCTTGACCTCACGCCGCTGAGGAGCCCGTACAACTACCTGCTCATCGTGCCGCAGAGTGGTACCGAAGCGGTCCTGGAGACGCGCTGTCGCGAACTCGGCGTACGAATAGTGCGGGGCGCGGAGGTCGTCGGCATCACCGAGGACGACGGCGGCGTCGACGTCCGTGTCGCCGGACCGGAGGGCATGCGTACCGAACGGGCTTCGTTTGTCGTGGGATGCGACGGAGCGCACAGCACCGTGCGGGACCAGGTGGGCGCGCGATTCGTCGGCGACCAGTACGACGTGGACCTGCTCCTCGCCGACGTTCGACTGTCGAATCCGCCGCACGAGTTCCTGTTCACCCGTGCCACCGCGGCCGGCATCCAACTGCTGATCCCCTTCGGCGATGGCTATCACCGCTCCATTTCGTTCCGGCACGACGCTCCACCGACAGACCAGGAGCCCACGCTGGAAGAGGTCCGGGACACGACCCGACAGATCGCCGGGTCCGACTACGGGATGGCCGAAGCCCGGTGGATGACCCGGTTCCGCAGTGAGCGGCGGCAGGCCGAGCATTACCGCTATGGCCGTGTCCTGCTTGCCGGCGACGCCGCCCATGTCCACTCCCCCGCCGGCGCGCAGGGCATGAACACGGGCATCGGCGATGCCATGAACCTTGGCTGGAAGCTCGCCGCCACGGTACGCGGCCCGGCGCCAGGCTGGTTGCTGGACAGCTACGAATCCGAACGTCATCCCATCGGGCAGCAGGTACTGAAGGTCACCGACAGAATGTTCCGGCTCGTCATGATCAAGTCGGGCGTCGTCCAGCGGCTTGCCCGGGTGGGGATGCGGGTGGCATTCGGCATCGAGGCGTTCCAGCGGATACCCCGAACGTTCCTGGCCGGCATCGGCTTCTCCTACCCGCCACGCGGAAACGCACCGCACAAGCTGGCGGGTACGCGGATGCCCGACGTCGCGATCGGCGGCACCCGGCTGGCCGAGGCATTGCGTGCCGGCCGATTCGTACTGATCGACTCCACGGCCCCGGGAACTGCAGCAGGCCTCGCACGGGAACGCTACGGAGACGCAGTTGCCACCCTCACCGGCCGGCCAGCCGAAGGCGACTCGACCACAGTGCCGATGGTGACGCTGGTACGCCCGGACGGCTACGTCGCCTGGGCGACCGACCACGCCACGGCCGGCCTCGCGGAAGCGGTCGACGACATCCTCGCCGACTGGTGCGGCACCCCTGCTACCGAATCGACCAACACACCATGACGACGACCCGCCTCACGGCCGGCCGGACCGCATCCCGGTGGTCGAAGACGACGCTGGTTGCGGATGGCTGTTTCCTGCTGACCATGGGTCTGCTGACCGCCATCTTCGCGAACCAGAGCCACGCCGACGGAAGTGGTCCGCTCGGCGAGACCCTCCTGCGTCAGCCGTACGTCGTCGGGTTCGTCGAAGCCGCGCTACTGATCGCGGTCATCGGCGCCGGCCTGCTCGGAGTCGGCCTGTTTAGCGGCGGCCGATTTACCGTTGGACTGTTTGCCGGCGGACTGTTTGCCGGCGGACTGGTCACGCCTACCCGGCCCTGGCACATCTTCGCCATCCTCGCCCACCTCACGCTGGCGTCGATCGATCTCAGCTACCTCGACACCATGGCCTCCCTGGACCTGGCCGCCGAAAACCTGGCTGCTCTTGTCGCGATGCACGCGCTCTTCACCACCGCCCACGTCATATGCCTGGTCTCTCGCAGGCGGGCACGCGCAACACTGGCACCGGCAGGCAACGACCGACAACAGGCGGCACCTGGTGTGTTTCGATAGGGCGATGACCAATCACCCTGAGGATCTCCGCGTCGTCAGCGCCAGCCGGCAGATTTCTGCCCGTGCCGGGCACGTCTTCGAGTTCATCGCTGACCCCAGCCAACAGCCTCGCTGGGATGGCCTCGACAACCTGTCGGAGGCAGCCGCTGGGCAGCGAGTCCGCGCCGTCGATGACGTCTTCCTCATGACCCTCACCACAGGCCAGGTCCGGGAGAACCACGTGGTCGAGTTCGTGGAGGGTCAGCGCATCGCGTGGCGACCGGCCGAGCCGGGTCAGCAACCACCGGGCCACCTGTGGCGCTGGGAGCTCGAGCCGATCGACGCGTCGCGTACGCGGGTAACCCATACGTACGACTGGACGCAGCTGACGGACCAGACCCGGATACGACGTGCTCAGGCGACCACGGCGGACAAGCTGCGGAGCTCACTCGACAGACTGGCTGAACTCGCCGAGCAATGAGGCACCCGACGTTTAACGCACCTCGGTCAGCGGGAGCACGTCACGTACCTTTCCCAAGGAGTCCGTGTACTCCTCGGGATCGTTGTTGTTGAGTGACCAGGTGATACCGCCGACGTTCCGCGCGATCCGGAACAGACGGATCCGGTCGGCAAGTGAAGGATCCAGCCTCGTCCGCCGCCGGTAGGAGCCCAGCAGCGCGGCCCCCAGGTTCGGGTCGATGTCCCAGACCGGTGCGAGGTCGACAGCTGGATCGGCCACGGCGGCGGCCTCCCAGTCCAAAACGCCGGCCAACTCGTTGCCGCGGGTCAGGATGTTGTCGTGCCAGAAGTCGCCATGAACCATGACCGCGTCACGAGGTGGCAGCGCGTCGACATGCCCGACAAACTCGTCGCACCACCGCCGGAGTCGCCCGTGTTCGACAGCCGAGACCGCACCCTCCAGGTGGTCGACAGCGGTACACGTGGTCATGATCACCGCCTGCTTCCACCCTTCGAGCGGGACCACACCCGTGGCCACGGACGGCACATCGATCCGATGCACCCGTGCGAGAAAGTCCGCAAGCCGGTCAACAAACCCTTCCGGGCAAGGTGTATCCCACGCCAAAGGGCTCCCATCGATGCGGTCGTACGCCATCGCCCCGTACCGCGAGACCCGGCCGGCCTCCAGCCGCCACACCGGACTGGGAACAGCCACCGGCAACAGCTGCGCAAGCCGCGGAAGCAGCACCATCTCCCGACGATGACCATCGGCAGCCTCCGCCGTCCGCGTCACCCTGACGACGAAGCCTGATCCGGTCGTCAGGACGTGGCTCGAGAAGCCCGTGTAGACCAACCGAACTGGCTCTACGGCGATGTCCGGACGCTCCCGCACCAGTACGCCGAGCACCGGGCCCACCAACGCGTCCACGGCCGTGTGCTCCGCTGCCGGAGTTTCATCCGCCACGCCCACAGCGTGAACGGAGCCCAGCCGTCACCGCAAGCAGTTTGCGGTGCCTATCCTCGGGGCGGCTCGGGCGGCTTGCTTCATTCGACATACAGTACGCCGAGGTGGGCCAGTGTCGGCTCAGAGCGACAGGCCCATGAGGACGGCGTCCCACAATTCGCCGTTGCGGCGGCGGTAGTGACGGAGCAGCAGGCCCTCGCGCTGGAACCCGAACTTCTCGTAGAGGGCGATGGCTGCGGAGTTGTGCGGCCAGACCTGCAGAGCGATCTTGTGGGCGCCAGCTCCACGTGCCCACTCGACGCCTGCGTGCAGCAGCGCGCTGCCTACGCCGCGTCCGCGCCAGCCGTCAGAGACAAGCATGCCGACGTCGGCCACGCCGTAGCGGGCAAGGTCCATCCCCAACTGACCGACAATGACGCCATCGACCTCGGCGACCAGCACGACGGCATGCTCGTTCTTGAGACCTTCAGCC
>JBOHED010000571.1:0-3242 GCA_050700915.1 Actinopolymorphaceae bacterium
CACCCGGGCTCCGAACACGGGATCGACCGGGTTGGGTCCGTGTCCGAAGTCGCCGAACCGCATCGAAGGAAGCAACCGGATCGGATCACCTTCGGCGAGTGCGGCCCATACCCGTGCGGTCCGGGAGAGTCCCGTCGCGGTCGGCCGGCGTACGCCAGGACTTCCGTACACCACAATGTCGCTCACCTGGGGCGGCAACGCCGTCATGCCGCAGACCACCGAACCGTAGCTGTGGCAGAAGAGCCCGACGGGAGCGGGAGTGTACGCAGCAAGCCCGGCGAGGAACCGGTCCAGCCGCTCCGCCCCCACCCGGGCGAGGTCACCCCGCATCGCCGACGGGTCCGGCTGGTGGGGCGTGGGATAACCCGCCCACGCGACGACTGCCAGATTGCTGCCGGGTTCCTGGCGTGTGGCCTCCGTCTTCAGCGCCCGCGCGCTCGCCGCCACGCCACCGGGGGTGTCAAGGGTGTGGAGGTCGGACCCCGCTCCGGGCACGATGACCGCCACCCGGTCCGCGGTCCGGAGGTCACCGACAACCTCCACGGCCAGCCCGCGGTCCCTCGGGTCGAGGGCGAGGAGCTGCCGTCCACGAAGATCCGGGCGCCGATCGCCGCCAAGGCTCGCGGCTGCCTTCTGGTTGGCCGCGTAGCGGAGGGCCGGCGGCGCTCCGTCGAGGTTGCCGATGATCGCGGGAAACCGGCTCGCCAGGGAGCCGCCCTCGGCGAGTGGGAGGGAGTCGAAGAAGTCGGCGACCGCCGCCGGGGAGCTGGTGGCCGCGGCGCGGATCGGCAGGCCCGCTTCGCGCGCGGCATGCCACGCGGCGGCTCCGGGGAAGGCGGACAGGGCAGCTGCGGAGGCCGCGCTGTCCGCGGTGGGCCCAGGACCCGCACCGGTGGCCAGGGTGACGGTTGCCAGCGTCGCGATCACGATGCGTCGCGTCCGGGTCATCGGCTACGCCCCTTCCGTTCCGTCGCCGGCCGCCGAGTACGACCCGCATCGGTACGGAACGGTACGGACGGAGTACGTGCCGAAGGATCCCCCTGGAGAGCTGCATTCCGCGTGGCGCCGCAAGGTTAGGCCACCGTTCCCGTCACCCACCAGGGTCTCGTCCAGGCCCGGACGAGGGTTCGGGCATTCCGGAATGTTGGTGACAAACCGGCCCAGCACGCGCGTTCGACCGAGTAGGCCGGCACGGCCGTCAGCCGCGTACGCCATGCGCCGATCCTGTCCCGCGCTCACCCGCGCCCGGCGCGACCAGGCCACTTTCGTACGCGAAGACGACCGCCTGCGCCCGGTCGCGCAGGTCGAGCTTGGTGAAGATCCGGCCGACGTGGGTCTTGACGGTCTGCTCGGCCACGACGAGTTGGCCGGCGATCTCGGTATTCGAACAGCCGCGGGCAATGAGGGTGAGCACCTCCCGCTCGCGTGCCGTCAGGGTGGCGAGTCGCGGTGAGCGGGTACGCACGACAGGCCTCGCCCGGGCGAACTCCTCGATCAGCCGGCGAGTCACAGACGGCGCGAGCAGCGCCTCGCCGGCCGCCACGACGCGAACCGCGCCGATCAGGTCCGCCGGCGGCGCGTCCTTCAGCAGGAAACCACTCGCGCCCGCCCGCAGTGCTTCGTACACGTAGTCGTCGACATCGAAGGTGGTGAGCATCAGCACCTTCGGCCGGTGCTCGACGCCACGCGGCGGGTCGAGCAGCTGCCGGGTGGCCTCGAGCCCGTCGAGGTCCGGCATCCGTACGTCCATGAGGACGACGTCGGGACGCAGCCGCCGCGCCGCCGCGACCCCGGAGCGACCGTCACCGGCGTCACCGACCACCTCGATGTCGGGTTGGGCGGCCAGGAGCGCGGCGAAGCCCGCCCTGACCATCGACTGGTCGTCGACGACGAGTACCCGGATGCTCACGTGCCCTTCCCTTCGCGGATCGACTCGACGTCGCGGGCGGCGTTTCCGAACACCGACCCTTCGAGGACCCGCCGTTGCTGTGCTGAGGGGTCGGTCGCCGGCCGAAGAGGCAAGGTCGCGTTGACGGCGAACCCACCGTCACCGCGTGGGCCGGTCTCCAGTTCGCCGCCGAGGATCATCACCCGTTCCCGCATGCCGGCCAGGCCGTGCCCGACCCGGGGGGCCTCCACGGGTGCGGCCGGACCGGACGAGGGAACGTTCTCGATGGTGACGGTCAGCCCGGCGTCGTCGCAGGTCACCTCGACGCGGGTGTCCGCACCCGGGCTGTGCCGGACGACGTTGCTGAGCGCCTCCTGCACGATCCGGTACGTCGTGAGCCCGACCAGCTCGGGCAACCCGGGCGGGAGGTCGCTGGCGGTCAGGGTCACCGGCGTACCCGCCCGCACCGTCGCGTCGACCAGCTGCGCGAGATCGTCGACGCCGGGTTGGGGGGTACGCAGCCGGTCGTCGTCCTCGTCCCGGAGCACCCGCAGCAGTCTCCGCATCTCGCCCATCGACTCCCGCGCCGCCTGGCCGATCGAGGCGAACTCCGCCCGGGCAGACGGCGTGAGGTCGTCCAGGCGGTACTCCGCGGTCGAGGACTGCACGGCGATCATCGACATGTGATGCGCCACGATGTCGTGCATCTCCCGGGCGATCCGGGCGCGTTCCTCCAGCAGGAGGCGGCGGGAGCGTTCACCCTCGGTGAGGCGTTCCTCCTCGGCGAGCCGCACCTGTGCCCGCTCCCAGAGCCGCACCGAGGTGCCCACGACGAGCGCGAACGCCGACAGCAGGCTGAACAGGGTGATGTCCTGACTGGCGTCCAGCCGTCCCGCCCCGGAGTCGGCGACCACGGTCACGGACAGGACGGCCAGCAGCCACGTCGGCACCGCGACCAGCAGCCGGTGGCGGCGCGCGACGGCGTACTGCACGACCAGGTAGGCGATCAACGCCGTCGGTAGCAGCGGCCACGGTTCCGACGGATCGATCGGTCGTACCGCCATCGGCACGACATAGATCGAGGCGACGAACGCCGACCAGCCCACGAACGGACGGAAGAGGGCGATGAGAACCGGCAACGCCTGCCACACGGCGAACCAGATCGCGAACTCCGCGTTGTAGCTGACCATTTCGTAGTTCGTGCGGGTGAACGCCGCCCCAGCCGCGCCGAGGATCAGCGTCAGGACGATCGCGGCGGTCGAGAGCAGTGGGCGACGCCACCAGCCGGTCGTGGTCAATCCCACGCCGGCCAGCAATGTCGCGCGCCGTTGCCTGGTCATCGGCGCCAGCCTAG
>JBOHED010000572.1:0-3678 GCA_050700915.1 Actinopolymorphaceae bacterium
TGGCGCTGCTGATCAAGACGTTCCTGATCCAGGCGTTCTACATCCCGTCGGAGTCGATGGAGAACACCCTGGTTCCCGGCGACCGGGTGCTGGTCAACAAGCTCGCGTACCGGCTGGGCGAGATCCAACGCGGCGACGTGATCGTCTTCAACGGCGCCGACTCCTGGGAGAGCGAGATCGTCATCGCCGAGCCGAGCGGCCCGGTGGAGGGATTCCTCCGCAAGATGGGCGAACTGTTCGGCTTCGCCACCGTGGGGGAGAAGGACTTCATCAAGCGGGTCATCGGCCTGCCGGGTGACCGGGTCGCCTGCGCAGGCCCGGGCAAGCCGCTCACGGTCAACGGCAAGGCACTCCACGAGGCCGGCTACCTCCACCGCGGGGACGCGCCGTCGGAGGCGTCGTTCGACATCAGGGTGCCGCCGAACCGGGTCTGGGTGATGGGCGACCACCGGGCCGCCTCGGCCGACTCCCGCTCCCACCTCGGCGATCCGGGCAACGGGACGATCCCGACCGATCATGTGCTGGGCCGGGCGTTCGTGGTCGTCTGGCCCGTCGGCCGGGTCACCGGCCTGACCCGTCCGCCCGCCTACGGAGACGCCGGTCTCGCCGCCGGCGTGGCCGCTCAGGCGACGCCCCTGGTCGCCGCCGCGGGTGTCGTGTTCCCGCTGGCCGGCCTGCGGCGGGTGGTCCGGCGCCGCCGCCAGGGCACCTCCTGACCGGTGGCTCGCACAGGTCACAATGGCCCTATGGCCCCTTCCCGTCGCGTCGTGGTCCGCCGGGACTCGGGCCTGTACGCCTATGAGCGGGCACTGAGGCGTGCCGACCTGGCACCGGTGGCGGGAGTCGACGAGGCGGGACGTGGGGCCTGTGCGGGACCGCTGGTGGCCGCCGCGGCGATCCTGCCGGCGGGCCGGCGGGGCGAGGTGCCGGGGTTGGCCGACTCCAAGCTGCTGACCGAGCCGGCCCGGGAGCGGTGCTACGCCCAGATCACCCGCCGGGCGCTGGCATGGTCCGTGGTCGTCGTACCCCCTGGCGAATGTGACCGACTTGGGATGCATCGGGTCAATATCGAGGCATTGCGCCGGGCACTGTTCCAACTCGACACGCGGCCGGCGTACGTCCTGACCGACGGTTTTCCGGTGGACGGGCTTGGTGCACCGGGCCTCGCGGTGTGGAAGGGTGATCGGGTGGTCGCGTGTATCGCTGCCGCCTCGGTGATCGCCAAGGTCACCCGGGACCGGCTCATGCGGAAGCTGCACAACCGCTATCCGGCGTACGGATTCGCCACGCACAAGGGCTACTGCACCAGCGATCACCAGGAAGCCTTGGAACGTTACGGAGCGTGTCCGGAACACCGGATGCGGTGGGTCAACGTGATGCGAGCGGCCGTCGCGGCCGGTCAGCCACCGGACAGCGCCGTTGTCGGCGAGATGGGTGAGAATGGCTCGGGGGTCACCGACGACCCCACCGGCGGATCCCACTCCGGGAACGCGGTGCCGTCCACACATGACGAGGACCTGGTGACTGTGACCGCGGGGAGCCTGCATCGAGGAGGGGAGCGCGAGCGATGAGCGCCGAAGACCTCGAGAAGTACGAAACCGAGATGGAGCTGCAGCTCTACCGCGAATACCGCGACGTCGTGAGCATCTTCAAGTACGTCGTCGAGACCGATCGGCGGTTCTATCTCGCCAACCATGTCGATCTCAAGGTGCGTAGCGAAGGTGGGGAGACCTACTTCGAGGTCACCATGTCCGACGCGTGGGTGTGGGACATGTACCGGCCTGCCCGATTCGTCAAGAACGTCAAGGTCGTGACGTTCAAGGACGTCAACGTCGAGGAGCTCGCCAAGAGCGATCTGGAGCTCCCGAAGGACGACAGCGGACCGTTCGGGAGCCGCTGAGCAGCGCGTAGCCGTCGCGTCGGACCAGGGAGGACCTCGATGGTCGATCATGAGCAGGCTGTCCCTGGCGAGCCCTTGCCGAGCGATGTCAGAGCGGGCCTGCGAGCCGTGTCGACCGCGACCCTCACGACGCAGCTGATGGCGCGTGGACTGCGCAACACGTTCCTGCCGGGCGTCCGGCCGCTGCACGACGCGAGGGAACGCATGGTGGGCACGGCGTTCACTCTGCGCTACATCCCGGCCCGCGAGGACCTCGACGTGCTGAGCGTGTTCCAGGACCCCGACCACCCGCAGCGCAAGGCCGTCGAGACGGTGAGTCCCGGCCAGGTGCTGGTCATCGACTGCCGCGGACAGGGGCGGGCGGCCTCGCTCGGCGGCATCCTCGCCACCCGGCTGCTCCGGCGAGGTGCTGCCGGCGTGGTGACCGACGGGTCGGTCCGGGACTCACCGACGTTCGCGACGCTGGGCCTTCCGGCCTACTCCGCGGGGATGTCGGCGACCACCAACCTCGTCCAGCACCATGCCGTCGACTTCCAGGTGCCGATCGGGTGCGCGGAGGTCCCGGTCTATCCCGGCGACGTCATGGTCGGTGACGCCGAAGGGGTCGTCTGCGTGCCTCGGGAGCTGGCCCGCGAGGTCGCCCGCGACGCGGTGGCGCAGGAGCACCTCGAGGAGTTCGTCCAGGCCGAGATCGAGGGCGGCGCGGCGTTGCCGGGCATCTACCCGCCCAGTACCGAGACCCGTGCCCGCTACGCGGCCTGGGCCGAGCGGAATCCTCCACGCGTCCAGCTGTAGGTGGGCGCCGCGCTCCGCGAGTCGTCCGGGCGGCTGCCGGTCCCGAGTGGCCGACGATGCACGACTGTTCTCCAGGCAGTGGGCCGGTCAGCGGCTCTCGGGTTCGGCCACCACGCCGTGGCGGGCGAGGAAGTCGAAGTCGCACCCCTCCTCGGCCTGGGTGATGTGGTCGAGGTAGAGGGCTCCGTACCCTCTGCCGTACGCCTCCGCCGGTGGGGTCCATGCCGCGCGCCGGCGTTCCAGCTCCTCCTCGGACACGTCCATGTCGAGGCGCCGCGCCGCCACGTCGAGCGTCACGAGGTCGCCGTCACGGATCAGCGCGAGGGGCCCGCCGACGTGGGACTCCGGCGAGACGTGCAGGACGCAGGCGCCGTAGCTCGTCCCGCTCATCCGGGCGTCGGAGATCCGCAGCATGTCGCGTACACCCTGCTTCAGCAGCCGGTCGGGGATGGGCAGCATTCCGTACTCCGGCATGCCCGGCCCTCCCTTCGGACCCGTGCCGCGCAGGACCAGCACGGTGTCTTCGGTGATGGGCAGCGACTCGTCGTTGATGCGGGCCTGCATGTCCTTGTAGTTGTCGAAGACCACGGCAGGCCCGGTGTGCCGGTGGAACCGCGGGTCGGCCGCCGCGTGCTTGACGACCGCACCACCCGGAGCGAGGTTGCCCCGCAGCACGGCGAGGCCGCCCTCGGCCCACACAGGCTTGTCGAGCGGCCGGATCACGTCGGCGTCGTGCACCTCCGCTCCCGAGATCACCTCGCCGAACGTATGACCGGTCACAGTGGGGCGGTCGAGGTGCAGCAGGTCACCGAGCTGGGCCAGCAGAGCCCGGAGGCCGCCCGCGTAGTAGAAGTCCTCCATCAGGTAGGCACCGGTGGGCCGGATGTTCGCCAGCACCGGGATCCTCCGCGACAGCGCGTCGAAGTCGTCCAGCGTCAACTCCACCTTGCTCCGGCCCGCCATCGCGATCAGGTGGATGGCGG
>JBOHED010000573.1:0-6439 GCA_050700915.1 Actinopolymorphaceae bacterium
TCGCGGGCGGTCTCGACGATGAGCTGGAGCTTCGCGACCTCCTCGTCGTAGGTGAGTACGTTGCCCTCCACTGTCGACGAGAAGCCGCACTGCGGTGACAGGCACAGCTGGTCGAGCGGCACATAGCGCGAGGCCTCGTCGATCCGCCGCTTGAGCTGGTCCTTGTCCTCCAACGCGCCCTTCTTGGTGGTGACGAGTCCGAGGACGACCTGCTTCCCGGGCGGTACGAACCGCAGCGGCGCGAAGCCTCCCGACCGGTCGTCGTCGTACTCCAGGAAGAACCCGTCGACGTCGAGCTCGGAGAACAGCGCCTCGGCGACGAAGTCGTACCCACCCTCGGCCGCCCACGACGAGCGGAAGTTGCCGCGGCACATGTGCGTGGTCACCCGCAGGCCGTCGGGGCGCTTGGCCAGGGCTGCGTTGATGGTGCGGATGTACTGCTCGTGCTGGTGCTCGGCGTCACCGCCCATGCCGGCGATCAGTTCCCGCTGCTTCGGGTCGTTCAGATAGGCGAGGCTGGTGTCGTCGAGTTGGAGGTACGTACATCCGAGATCGGCGACGCTGCGCACCTGCTCGGCGTACGCACTCGTCAGGTCCGACCAGAACCCGTCGAGGTCGGGATAGACGCTCTGGTCGATCGCGGCTCGCCCACCCCGGTAGTGGACCATGCTCGGCGACGGGATGGTCAGCTTCGGTGTCTGCCCGGCCGAAGCGTGGTCGCGCAGGAAGGTGAACGCGTCCGCGAAGATCGTGTCGGTCAGCGTGATCCGGTCATGCACCGAAAGCGCGGCCGACTCGAAGTCGAGTTCACCCTGCTCGTTGCGGAAGTGCACCATGAGCTTCTCGTCGGTGGGGTCGATGCCACCGAGCTGGTAGATGAAGTCCATGTGCCACGACGTACGCCGGAACTCCCCGTCGGTGACCGTCTGCAGGCCGACGTCTTCCTGCATGCGTACGACGTCGCGGATGGCGGCGTCCTCGGCCGCGCGGAGCGTTTCGTCGTCGATCTCGCCCGCCTTGTGCCGTCGACGGGCGTCGAGGAGGGCGGCGGGCCGCAGCAGACTGCCCACGTGGTCGGCGCGGAAGGGTGGCGAGGTACGAGTCATCGTGATGACCTCCGGGCTCGAACGTAACGTACAGGTGGCGCCGCGACGGCCGCTGCGGCGGGCGCCCCGACAACTGGCGGGACGTCCCGAGACGGTCCCGAGGCGGCGTCTCGAGGCTGCGGCCTGCGCGACGACCCACGCGGCGGCCAGCTTAGGGCGGGCGCGCCTGACCAGCAGCGCGCCTTCCGCCTGGTGGAAACCTGGCTGGACCGCCACTGGTGAGCGCGCGGTGGGTCCTGGAACTCTGAGCCGATGACCTCCAAGCCCCGAGCGGAACCTGCCGGACCTGCCGGACCTGCCGGACGGACGGCGGCGGGCAAGGTACTCGGCGTCCTCGGTGCGTTCGCGACCGACGCGCCCGAGCTCACCCTGTCCGCGATCGCGCGCAAGGCCGGTCTGGCCCTGAGTACCGCCCACCGGTTGGTCGCCGAGCTGGTCGCCTGGGGTGCGCTCGAACGAGGGGGCGACGGCCGCTACCGGATCGGTCTGCGGCTCTACGAGGTCGGTGCCCTCGCGCCGCGTGGTGTCGCGCTGCGGGACGCCGCGATGCCGTTCATGGAGGACCTGTACGAAGTCACCCACGAGGTCGTCCAGCTGGCAGTCCGCGAGGGCTCCGAACTCGTCTTCGTCGAACGACTCGCCGGCCGGACCTCCGTGGGCGTCCACACCCGGGTCGGGCTGCGGTTTCCCCTCCCGGCCAGCGGCGCAGGGCTCGTGCTGCTGGCGTTCGCGCCGAACGACGTGCAGGAGGCCGTCCTCGCCGGGCCGTTCGAGCGGTTCACGGAGAAGACCCTCACCGATCCGGTACGCCTGCGCGCGATCCTGGCCGAGGCGCGGCGCCAGGAGATCGCGGTCAGCGACGGACAGGTGACCCTGGACAGCCTGTCCGTCGGTGCTCCAGTCCGTGACGCGTCCGGGGCCGTTGTCGCTGCCGTGTCTGTGGTGGTGCACGCCGGCTCGGTGGATCCGGCGTTCCTCACCCCTCTGGTGCGTACGGCGGCACGTGGCATGTCCCGCTCGCTCGCCGGGCCGTCCGCTCTGCGGGAGGCGACCGCGTACCAGACCTCGACGCGCGCCCGCCGCGAATCCAACTGAGCCGGTACGCCGGACAGGCGGCTGCGCCGACGGGTGACCCCGCTGATTCACCATTGCGCACCGTTGACTCGCGAATGGGACGCCGATAGCGTCGGCAGGCGTCCGCTAGGGATACGAACGTTCACATAGCGAACGTTCAAGGCCGGCGAGCCGCCCAGTGAGGCGACAACGGACGGCGCGCCGCGCGGATCGCTCACGGGGAACGGGCAGGACAGCACGACCGAGGAGTCCGATTGCCTGGAGGTGTGCCGGCCCCTCACGTGAACGATGGCAAGCAGGTCGTCGACGAACGCTGAGCGGCGCCGTGGCTCCCACCGAGGCCACCGCGCAGAGCGTGTCCCCGAACGCGCGTCCGTCCGCACCGCAGCCGTCCGCACCGCAGCCGTCCGCACCCCACAGGCACCACCGTCTCGAGGAGGCAGATCATGACCGGTTCCGCCACCCGATCCCCGCGGAGCGCGCGCATGCCACAGCGCGCCCGGCGGCTGCGTACGGCCGTGGCAGCGGGGGTCGGCGTCGCACTCCTGGCGGCCTGTGGCGGCAGCCCGGCGACCACGGAGTCCGGCGGCGGGGGTAACCCGGAGACGGACGAGATCCAGGAGGTGACGTTCCTCAACATCCTGCCGCTGGAGAGTCTGTCCTTCACGCCGGAACTGGTGGCCGACACCTGTGGGCAGTTCGAGAAGGAGGGGCTCAAGGTCAACTTCGAGACGACTCAGGGTTCGGCGCCGGCGATCCAGACCGTCATTGCCGACTCCGCCCTGATCACCCGCGTCGGTGACATCGAGACGATCCAGGCGGCCGGCGGCAAGGACGCCCCGGTCGTCAACGTCGGAACGGCGACGCAGCGCGGCCCGATCCGGGTCGTGTCGAGCAAGAAGGATCCGATCGAGTCGGCGGAGGACTTCAAGGGCAAGCTCATCGGCCTCCCCTCCGAAGGTGGTACCAGCTCGATCACGGTCGACCTCGTGGTGGGCTCCGCCGGGATCGCACCGACCGAGGTCAAGCGGCAGGTGGTCGGCCTGGCGCCAGGTGTCTTCGACCTGGTGAAGGCGGGCCGGATCGGGGGGTACGTCGTCTCGCTCGACACGGCATTCGCCCTCGAGCAGCAACAGCCGGACGCCGTCGTCTTCGACCCGTCGGACGCCATCAACAGCGGTGCCCAGCTCTACATGACCGGCCGCAAGCAGGCCGAGGACCCGGAGAAGCAGGAGCAGCTCAGGCGCTATCTCGCCGCCATCAAGGCCGCGATCGACTTCGTGATCAAGGACGAGGCGAACGGCTTCGCCAAGACCATGAAGTGCATCTCCTCGAAGTACAAGGTGCCCGCGCTGGAGAACCCCGACGTCACCAAGCAGGCGCTCGCCGGGTACGTCGACTCGTGGACGGCGAACGGCGAGGACAAGGTGCTGCTCACCGACGACAAGAAGTGGCAGGACACGTACCAGGAGATCAACGACGCGGGCCTCATCGACGACGGTCTGAACCCGAAGGACTGGTACACGAACGAGTTCTCCCCGAACGCACCATGATCGAGGAGTCGAGAACGATGGACCAGAAGGCCCCCGCTCCGGTCCCCGGCAGCCCGGACGCCCGGAAACGCGACGATGCGGCGGACGCCCACCAGGGCCCGGCGCTGACCTCGCCCACCATGGGCAGCCCGGTCGGATCGGTCGACCTGACCCTGAACGGCGTGAGCAAGACGTACCAGTCGCGGCGGGGGGAGGTGGAGGCGCTCCGCGACATCAACCTCACCGTCGAACGCGGCGAGTTCGTCTCCCTGGTCGGGCGTTCCGGCTGCGGGAAGACGACGCTGCTGCGGATCCTGTCCGGCCTGCTGCCTCCGACGACCGGGACGGTGACGGCAGGTGGAACGAGTACCTGGAAGGGGACGAAACGCGACGACGAGGCGCTGAAACAGTTCGGGTTGGTGTTCCAGGACGCGAACCTGTTTCCGTGGTTCACGGTCACCGACAACATCGCCCTACCCCTCAAGCTGCGCGGCGTCGACCGGAAGTCCCGGGTGGCAAGGGCGCACGAGCTGTGCCAGCTGGTCGGGCTGGCGGGATTCGAGAACGCCCTCCCACGTGAGCTGTCCGGCGGCATGCGCCAGCGCGCGGCGATCGCCCGGGCGCTCAGCTCCAACCCGACCGTCCTGCTCATGGACGAACCGTTCGGAGCACTCGATGCCCTCACCCGGGACAAGATGAACCTCGAGCTGCAGGCGATCCACGCGGCCGCCGGCGCCACGGTCGTGTTCGTCACCCACTCGATTCCCGAAGCGGTATTCCTCGCCGACCGGGTGGTGCTCCTCTCACCCCGGCCCGGCCGGATCCGCTCGGTGACCGGCGTACCCCTTGCCCGTCCGCGGTCGCTGGAGACGGAGACCGGCGAGGAGTTCCAGGAGATCGTCCGCACCCTCCGACACGAACTGGACGACGAGTCATGAACGACCGCGAAGGGCCGATGAAGTATCTCCCGTGGGTGAGCACCCCGGTGCTGTTCCTGCTGCTGATCGGGGTCTGGCAGTTCGCGGTCTCCGTGGTCGGGGTGTCGCGGTTCATCCTGCCGTCGCCCGCCGACGTGGCGGCGGCGCTGGGTGAGTTGCTGTCCGGCGGCGCGATCTGGGCCGACCTGCGGGTCACTCTCATCGAGGTCGTGGCGGGCTTCGTGATCGCGCTGATCACCGGGATGGCCGTCGGCGCCGTCCTCGGCCGGGTCGTGTGGCTGGAGCGGGCTACACAGCCGGCGATGGTGGCCTTCCAGGTCGTACCCAAGGTGGCGTTCATCCCGCTCTTCGTCATCTGGTTCGGCTTCGGCGCCACCTCGAAGATCATCATGGCGGCGATCCTGGCGTTCTTCCCGATCATGCTGAACGTCCTGCTGGGCGTACGCTCGGTCGACCCCGGACACCGCGACGTGATGCGGGGGCTGGGTGCGAGCCGGTGGGAGACGTTCAAGAACCTCGAACTCCCCATCACGCTTCCGTTCGTCTTCGCGGGCGCGGAGGTGGCGATGGTCTTCGCCGTGATCGGCGCGATCGTCGGGGAGTACCTCGGCGGCAGCGAGGGCCTCGGCCATCTCGTGGTCGCGAGCCTCAACGCGCTGGACGCACCTCAGCTGTTCGCGGTGATCCTGCTGCTTGCGGCGCTGGGATCGGTCCTCTTCGCGATCGTCAACACCGTCAAGCGGTTCGTGATCCCGTGGCACGACTCCGTGGCGAAGGTCGAAGGCTGAGGCGGGCCGTGCTGTGCCGATGACGGGGAACGCAGGAACGCCGGACGCGCGCCTGCGCAGCAACCTGGCCGAGGGCAGCTCGCGCTGGGCGGTTCGGCGCGCCCAGTGGAAGGCGCTCGGCCTGTCCGACGACGACATGGACAAGCCGAAGATCGCGATCGTCAACTCCTCCTCGGATCTCGCGATCTGTTTCAGCCACCTCGACGGGATCGTGGGCCCGCTGAAGGAGGCGATCCGGGCCGCGGGTGGGCTGCCCTTCGAGGTACGCACGGCCGCACCGGCCGACTTCATCACCAGCGCCGGCCGCGACGGGCGCTACATCCTGCCCAGCCGTGACCTCATCGCCAACGATATCGAGGTCGCGGTCGAGGGTGCCCTGCTCGACGGCATGGTCTGCCTCGCGTCGTGTGACAAGACCGCTCCCGGGCAGCTGATGGCGGCAGCGAGACTGAACATCCCCACCATCGTCGTTTGTTGTGGGTACCAACCCAGCGGGTGCTACGCCGGCAGGCACGTCGACATCGAGGAGGTCTTCCTCGCTGCCGGACACGTCGCGTGCGGGGCGATGACGATGGCCGACCTGCGCGGGATGAGCGACAACGCCATCCAGGGACCTGGTGTGTGTGCGGGCATGGGCACCGCCAACTCCATGCACATCGCCTGCGAGGCCCTCGGGATGGCGCTGCCCGGCACCACGCCGGTACTCGCCAACGGCCCGGCCATGTGGGAGGGCGTCCGCCGGGCGGGGGCGCGGATCGTCGACCTGGTGGCCGAAGGCGTACGTCCACGCGACATCCTCACCCCTGAGGCGTTCGAGAACGCCGTCACCGTCCTGCTGGCGATCAGCGGCTCCGTCAACTGCATCAAGCACCTGCAGGCGGTGGCGCACGAGGCGCGTTGCGCAGTCGACGTCCCGGGACTGGTCGCGGAGCTTGCCGACCGGGTGCCCCTGCTGTGTGCGGTAAGGCCGAACGGCCCGCACGTCATCGAGGACCTCGACG
>JBOHED010000574.1:0-6810 GCA_050700915.1 Actinopolymorphaceae bacterium
ACACACCCTCGGGAGCGACGTTCCGCTCGGAGTGCTGCCGATGGGGACCATGAACGTGCTCGCCCGCGACCTGGGCGTCCCGGAGGATCTGGAGTCGGCACTCGACGCCCTGCTGACCGCACCCGTCCAGCTGATCGACGTGGCCCGGGTCAACGGCGAGCTGTTCCTGTGCAGTTCGGCTCTGGCGATGATGCCGCACCTGGGCCGGATCCGGGAACGAGCCCGCGGGGCGCCCGGCTGGCAACAGCCGCGATGGTGGGCGCGCGGCCTGCGGATCTGGCGGCGATACCCGCGGATGCGTCTGCATGTCATCGTCGACGGGAATGAGCATCAGGTGCGTACACGGGCGATGGTGGTGTCGAACAACCCAATGTCGTCTCGGCCGGCGCCGGGGCTGTCGGCGCGGCTACCGGGCCGAGACCGTCTCGACACCGGTCGCCTCGTCGTCTACGTCATCCGCGACCGGACCCGGTGGGACCTGCTGAGTCTCGCCGCGAAGCTCCCCGACGGCAGCTGGCTGACCGACCGGCGACTCAGTTCGTACGAAGGAAGCACGGTCCAGGTCCGTTCGTCCCAGCTCGGCGTGATGAGCGTGATGAGCGACGGCGAGGTGGTCCAGTTGCCGACGCCGCTGTGGTATCAGCTCGAGCCGCGGGCGTTGGCAGTCCTCGCCCCGAGGGCGGGCGCGGGGGCGTGGCCGAGGCCGGGAGCAGGGCCAGACCGATGACCGTACGAATAGCCCAGATCTCCGACCTGCACTTCGGACGCGAGATCCCGCGGATTGTCGAAGCCCTCCTCGACGACCTGCGGGCGGCGCGGCCGACGATGGCGGCGGTGTGTGGTGACCTGACGCAGAGCGCGCGGGAACGGGAGTTCCGTGCCGCGCGGGCGTTTCTCGACGACCTGCCGGCGCCGGCACTGGTCGTACCCGGCAACCATGACCTGCCGGGATGGCGGGTGTGGTCCCGGTTCGCGCGACCTTGGCGGCGGTGGCGGCGGCACATCGCGGCCGCTGATCCGTACACCGCGGTCTCGCTCCGCGCAGAGGGACTGGTCGCCGTCGGCGTCAACACGGCCCGCCGTTGGGGGGCGCACCCGGACTGGTCGCGGGGACGGATCAACCAGCGGCAGATTGCCGCGATGGAGGACGCGTTCGACGAGGCGGCGGCGGGTGACGTACGCGTCGTCGTGGCCCACCATCCGTTCCTGCTCACCGACGCCGGTCGGTCCCGCGGCGTGGTGGGCGGCTCCGTTCCCGCGCTCCGGCGGCTGCGGCACCGGGCTGACCTGCTGCTCGGTGGTCACGTCCATCTCGGCTACAGCGGGGTGGTCGCGGGCCTGGTCGTCGCGCAGTCCGGGACCGCCTTCTCCAGCCGGCTGAAGGGCGAACCGAACGGCTACAACCTGATCGACGCCGACGACGCGCGCCTGACCGTGACCACGCTCCGCTGGGTCGATTCCTGCTTCGAGGAGTACCAGCGCAGTGAGTACGTCCGAGACGGTCACGAGTGGCGGCTCGGCGACACCTGACGTCCACGTCGGTCAGCAACTGCCTCGTCGCGGTCTGTTTACGCCGGCTCTACAACGTAGTAATTTTCGTCCGACAGGAGTCGGGCTGCCGCCGGTCAAGCACGCGGCGAGGCGAGGAGACGTCATGCCCCATACGCTCCTGCCCGACAAGAACGCGGGCGGCATCCGGCTCAGGCCCGACGGTGAACCGTTGTTCTTCCAGGTCGACGCACCGGACCGCGAGCTCGACATGGCCGACGCACTGGAGATGGTGAGAACCCATTGGCGCGAGGTCGGTGTCGACATGCGGGTCAAGAACGAGGCCACCGACCTGTTCTTCGAACGGATGGATGCCAACGCGCACGACGCAGCGGTCTGGGAAGGAGCGGGCGGTCTGGGCTCGGGGATGGACCCCTTCTACTGGGTTCCCCACAACTTCAACACGCGGTACGCGATGCCGTGGCACTTCTGGATCCTCAATCCCGATGACAAGCGGGCGGAGAAGCCACCGCCGGAAACCATGGCGCAGATCGAGCTGTACCGCGAGATGCTGACGACGGGTGACCAGGCGAAGCAGACCGCACTGATGAAGCAGATCATGGAGAACTCCATTGATCTCTTCTACGCCATGGGTATCGCACTGCGGAAGCGCGAGTACGGTCTGGTCAACAGCAACCTCCGCAATACGCCGAAGATCTCGATCACCGGGTGGCTGCATGGATATCTGATGCCGAGCAACCCTCAGCAGTACTTCTTCTCCGACCAGTAAAACTGCCCGACCACGTCAGCTTGCGTGGATGGAATGATGGCCGTCATGACCGACCCGTTTGCCGTGCCGATCATCGTTCGTGGATATGAGCTGGACACCCAGGGACACCTGAACCAGGCCGAGTATCTGCACTACGCCGAGCATGCACGTTGGGAGTTCCTTCGTACGTGGGGGATCACGCAGGACAAGCTTCTCGCCAGCGGCGTGGGACCAGTCACGCTGGAGACCACGATCCGGTTCATGCGGGAGTTGCGCGGCGGAGATCGCGTGGAGGTGACCTGCGCGTTCGAGTGGAAGGAGAGCAAGACGTTCGGGCTCACCCAGCGCTTCGTTCTTGCCGACGGGACGCTCGCCGCAGAGCTGACCGCTGTGTGCGGCGTGTTGGACCTGACCGAGCGCCGACTCGTCCCCGATCCGAAGGAACGGCTGCGGGGGCTGGCGGATGACCCGGCACGTCTCGACGGCTGACCGGCGCCCGGCGCGACGCCCGGACACCGGGCCTCAGCTGGGCGGGAGGCTCGCCCACTCTCGGACCTTCCCGTCGCTTTCGAAGGCCAGCATCCGATCGGTCACCTTCTCGATGAAGTAGCGGTCGTGACTGGCCACGACGACGGCCCCCGGAAAGTGCAGGAGTGCCCTTTCCATCACCTGAGTGCTGGTGATGTCCAGGTGGTTGGTGGGCTCGTCGAGAATGATCACCGCCGATCCGGAGAGCAGGCACTGCGCCAGCGCGACCCTGGCCCGCTGCCCACCCGACAAGGTGCGGATCTTCTGTTGGAGGTCGAGCTCCGAGAACTGGAACAGAGACAGGAAGCGGTTGACCTTCTTCCGTGGCGCGAAGAACGCCATGCTGTCCGGCATCGCGTTGACGGCATGGCCCACCGAGTCGTCCGGGTCGAGGTCGGCGAGCTGCTGGTTGTAGTAGACGAAGCGGGCTCCCTTGTTCCAGGCGACCCGCCCGGAGTCGGGCTCGCGGGCATCGGCGAGTACGTCGATGAGCGTCGTCTTCCCGCTGCCGTTCGGACCGGTGACAGCGAAGCGATCGCCGCGGTGGATGTCGAAGGACAGGTCTTCGAAGAGAATTTGGGCACCGTAGGCCTTCGTGAGGTTCTCCACGTGGCACAGGTCATTGCTGACCTGGAGGCCTGAATAGATGCTGGTGACGATGGCGTCGACCGGCCTCGGAGTGGCGACCTTCTTGATGTTCGCCAGGCGGCGCCTGAGGGTCTTGCCGGGATCCTTGGCCGCCTCCCGCCGCTCGGCGAGACCTTCCTGTTCATAGACCAGAAGCTCCTCCTCGTGGGCGAACTGACGCTCCAGTGTCTTGATGCGCAGCTGCTTCTTGCGTACGTAGTCGGTGTAGTTCCCTTCGTACGCCTGGAGGTGGTAGTTCTCGATCTCCACGATGCGATTCACGGTGACGTCGAGGAAGTGCCGGTCGTGGGAGACCACGATGAGGGCGCCCCGGAACTGCTGTAACCAGGACTCCAGCCAGCGCAGGCCGTCCAGGTCGAGGTAGTTCGTCGGCTCGTCCATGAGGAGCACGTCAGGTGCCTGCAGCAGGATCCGGGCCAAGGCGGCCCGGTTGCGCCAACCACCGGACAACTGCTCGACCGGCAGGTGGCGTCGTTCGGTGGGGAATCCCAGTTTGGTGAGGACCGTGTCGATCCGGTGCTGGTAGGTCCAGCCGTCAACCAGGTTCATCTGGTCGAGAAGCGTGGCCTGACGGGCCAGGAGCCTGGTCATCGTGGACTCGTCGGAGGTCCGATCGAGGCTGGCCTCGAGGTCGGACTGTTCCTTCTCGATGGCGTGGACGTCGGTGAACAACGTGTCCAGCACCTCGAGGATCGACTCCGTTCCGCTGAGCTCGGAGAACTGCGAGAAATATCCGAGGGTGACGCCTTCGGTGACGTCGACAGTCCCGGTGTCGGGCTCCTCGCGACCGAGGATGAGGTTGAGCAGCGTTGTCTTGCCGACCCCGTTCCTGCCGATCAGGCCGAGCTTGTCGCCCTCGCCCAGGCGAAGGTGGATGTCGCGGAGGACTTGTCGTCCGTCGAACCTCTTGCTGACCTCCGAAAGGCGAATTTCACTCACGCCGTTGACTCCGTTCGATCGTGGAAGGCGAGTGTCTCTGGATGGTCGCTGATCCAACGAGCGGTAGGGATCCAGCTCGGCTCGACGATGCCGTGTCTGTTCAGGTAGTGGTCGATGAGGGCGAGCGCGACCTGGAGACTGAGCGCAGGCAGCGCACCCGTCTCCCGTCCGCTGAGTGCGGTGACGGTCGTGTATCCGGCGAGCAGGTGCCGGGTCACGAACATCGCACCGTCCTGGATCACTCGGTCGGGCTCTTGGCGTCCGAGCGCCCAATGGACCCAGAAGGCAAGGTAGTAACCCAGGTCGTAGCTGCGTGGCGCGAGCTGAAGATGATCGACGTCGATGATCCCCGTGACCTGGCGGTCGTCGGTGAGGATGTTGGCGCCGTGGACGTCCCCGTGCACCCGTTGGCGGTGTGGACCGTCCAGAGCATGGATGATCGCCTCCTGCCACGGCTCGATGTACGCCGCCAGGCCGTCGAAGACAGCGGCGGGAAGACCGGACTCCAGGCGCTGCCACGCTTCGGAGAACGTGGCCGGGCGCACCTGTGGGGATTCGATTCCGTACGGACACTCGGCCAGCGCGACATGCATGCGGGCAAGGGTGGCGCCGGTGTGGTGATAGAGCGCCTCATCCCTCAGCAGACCGAGCAGGGTGAAGTCGGCCGGCAGCATCGGTGTGAGTGCGTAGATTCCACCGTCCTCGGCGGCGTAGACGCGCCCGTCGTCGCACAGCACCGGGACCGCGACCGGGAGCCCGCGTTGGGCGAGATAGGACACGATCCGGGCCTCGTCGACGAACCGTGGCGCGATGCCCGACGCGGGGTTGCTCGCCACCCGCTTGAGTGCGTACCGACGTCCGTGGCGGTCGGACACCTCCCACACCCTGTCCTCGGTCAACACCCGGACGCGGGGCGATTCGACTACGCCGGACCACGCCCTGAGCACATGCAGGTCAATCATCGTCACACCTCCCTCGAGCCGAGAGCTGGGAGGAGCATCGGCTCGATACGAAAGAGCACCCGAAGCCACGCCGACCGGTCCGAAAGGACCCGGTGGTCGATAGCCGCGGGTGCTCCAAGCCAATGCTTCCTGAGCTGGCGCGCCGGAGTACTGACGGAACGACTCGACACGCTCTCCCGAAGGGTTATGCGGTTTTGACCGCACGCTAACAGCGGTGCCGCGAGTAGGTACAGCAGTTTTAGCCCGCCGGGACGCCGCGCAGATAGTGCGGTGACAGGTTGACGATCAACCGCACATTGCCGATCATCGTCGAGTCGTCGTTGTCGACGTTCACACCTGCCCATTCGACCGCGGTCTCGCGAAGCCTGTCGTCCCCCTCCAGGAGGACACCGGCGAGTTCGCCGAACAGCTTCTTGCAGGTCTGGTCCCCCGGTCCGTAGACGCACAGCCCCTGGACCGCCCGGACCCGGCGTTCGCCGTCGTACTCGATGTTCACCCGGAGATCGTGCGCGGTGTCGCCGCGAGGCGTGCAGCCCATGAGGGTCGACGCCCCACTGGCCGGCGTGGTGCCGGTGTCGGAGTCCTCGCACGTCCAGGACCAGGAGTCGGCCAGCCAGTCCACCGCGAGCGCCGAGACGGTCACCCCGCGCAGGTGGCGTTGTGTGGCGTCGGGGAAGTCGGCCATGACGGTGGGAGTGGTGGTGGGACCGACCGGCTGGGCGCCCATCCGGTGTCCAACCGCGATGCCGCCGGCACCACCGACCAGGACGGCGAGCACACACGCGATGATCGGCGCCACGCGTCGGCGCCGGCGGGGTGGGACACGCTGAACGGGCGGGTACGTCGGGGCGAACGCCGGCACCGACGGCGGCACCGACGGCGGCACTGACGGCGGAAGCGGGCGTTGCTGGCTCATCGTGGCACCGCCGTCCCCACCGCGAGATCGATGACCTTCTCGTCCCTGGCCTTGAGCTCATAGCCGTAGCCACCGACCGAGGCGGCTGTCCTGCCGCCCTTCTCGATCTGACGGATGAGCCAGCTGTCGATCCGGCCGGCGAACACCGGATCGTGTGCGTACGGGACCCGTGCCAACCACGACAGGTACGACAGCGCCTCCTTGCTGGGCGGGCCGTCGACCGACGTGCTGACGCGCGCCGAGTACGAATGGACCTGGCCGCTGATCGCCTGCAACGACAGGGAATACTCGGTGACGCCAATCTGCAGCCCGCAGGTCCACCTGCTCGCGCTCTCCCGACACTCATGGCCCTGGGCCCTCAACGCACCGATGACGGTCGCGGCGTCGAGCCGCGGAATGCAGTCGTGTGCCGAGTCCCCGCACGAGCTCGGGCCGAAGTCGGGCGTCTCACGGTCCGCCCAGACGTACCCACCGAACCCGCCCGCCGCGCAGCAGCAGAGCCCGACCAGCAAGGCGATCAGCAGAACGCGCAACGGCCCCAGCCCAGAGGTCTGCCTCAC
>JBOHED010000575.1:0-2095 GCA_050700915.1 Actinopolymorphaceae bacterium
TCACCAACGTCTTCGGGCGGTGGTCGGGCGCGGTGACCGATCCTGCGCCCGCGACCTTCCTCACCGTCCTCGACGACGGTGGCGCGGTGGTCGGCGCAGCCATGCGTACGCCCCCGTTCCCGGTGACCGTCTCCGCGCTGCCGTCTGGCGCGGCGGCGCGCGTCGTCGACGCGTTGCTCGCGGCCTGCCCCGACGCGGCCGGCGTGATCGGACCGGCGACCGACGCCGCGGCAGTCGCGACGGAGTGGGAACGCCGGACCGGCCAGGCCGTGACGGTGCAGATGCAGCAGCGCATCTACCGATTGGACGTCGTACTCCCACCGGCCCAGCCGGCCGGGTCGATGCGCCCCGCGACCGAGGGTGACATCGACCTGATCGCGGCGTGGGGAGAGGCGTTCCACCTCGAGGCGGAGGCCGGACCGGGGCGACCCGCGGTCGGGCCGCTGTCCGAGGAGGAGCGCGCGCTGGAGCGACGCCGGGCCGAGTTGCGGGTGGGTGAGCGACGTGCGTACCTGTGGGAGGACGACGGCGAGCCGGTGTCGTACGTCGGTGCCACCAACCCCGCGGGCGGCATCATCCGGGTCGCGCCGGTCTACACGCCGCCCGACAAGCGTGGTCGTGGCTATGCGAGCGCGCTGGTCGCCGGCGTCAGCCAGGGTTTGCTCGACGCGGGCGCGACGGCGTGCTCGCTCTACACCGACCTCGCCAATCCCACCTCGAACAAGATCTACGCCGCGGTCGGCTACCGCCCGGTCTGTGACGTGACCGACTACCGCTTCGCCGAGCCGTAGGCGGCCACCGTCCGGCATCCGTCACCGACCCGCACGGGACAGGCCGAGGGCCGGTGGGCCGGACAGGCTAGGCTTGTCGAGGCCGATTCACCGACAGCGGAGGCTCTCCCACCGATGGATGACTGAGCGACGCGGGCACCTGTCCCTCTCCCGTACGCCGGGAGAACCCCTGCGACAAACTCGCAGGTGGCTCGATAGGAAGTCCGCCGACGCCTGGCCGCCTCAGCCCTGGCCCGGATCCGCGTGCACCAGACCATCGCGTCGATCCGCGCCGCGTCGCCTTCCGGAGTCGCTCCGCATGTCCTCTCTCGTCGTACGCGCCATTCAGCTGCATCTCGGACCGCAACTCGTCCTTGACAGCATTTCCGCCAGCATCGCCCCCGGCGCCCGGGTCGCCGTCGTCGGTCCCAACGGCGTCGGCAAGACGACCCTGCTGCGGATCATGGCGGGCGAGCTCACGCCGGACACCGGTTCGGTCGTACGCCAACCGGCCGCCGCCACCGTCGGCCTCCTTCCCCAGGAGCGGGACGCGCGCGACGGCGAAACCCTCAACGGCTACCTCGCCCGGCGGACGGGCGTCGCCGATGCCGAAGCCGAGCTCACCGCGGCCACCACCGCACTCGCCGCGGGCGAACGGGGATCCGACGACAGGTACGCGCTCGCCCTCGACCACTACCTCGCACTGGGCGCCGCCGACCTCGAGACACGAGCGCCGGCGGTGCTCACCGAACTCGGGCTCGACCCCGCTCGGCTCGACGATCCCGTCACCGCCCTGTCCGGCGGGCAGCTGGCAAGACTGGCGCTGGCGTCGGTCCTGCTCGCCCGCTTCGACGTACTCCTCCTCGACGAGCCCACCAACGACCTCGACCTGGCCGGCCTGGCCCAGCTCGAGGACTTTCTGAGCCACCGGCAGGGCGGCCTCGTGGTCGTGTCCCATGACCGGACGTTCCTCGAGCGGATCGCGACCGACGTCCTGGAGATCGACGAGTTCACCCGGCAGGGCCACCTCTACGGCGGTGGGTTCGCGGCGTACGTCGAAGAACGTGAACGCGCCCGCGCCCAGGCCCAGGAGGCGTACGAGAAGTACACCGCCCAGCGTGACGCTCTGGTCGCCCGGGCCCGCCGCCAGCAGGAGTGGGCCCGCTCCGGCGCCGCCCGCGAACGCAAGCGGCCACCCGACAACGACAAGTTCGCCCGCGACTACCAGGTCAACCGCACCGAACGCAGTGCGGCCGGCGCGGCCCGCGCACTCAAAGCCGCCGAGCGGCTGGAGGCCGTCGAGGAACCGCGGACGCCGTGGGAGC
>JBOHED010000576.1:0-3863 GCA_050700915.1 Actinopolymorphaceae bacterium
AGCGCGCCGACGTGCGCCGGGTGATCCTCGCGAGTTCCGTGCACGCGATGGGCGGTTACGTGCAACAGGAGCGGCACCCGGTCAAGGAGGAGTGGCCGCCGTGGCCGTGCTGTGCGTACGGCGCGACCAAGGCGTTCGCCGAGGCGCTCGGTCGCGCCTACAGCTACCGCACCGGACTGTCGGTCATCTGCCTGCGTTTCGGGGGCGTCCAGCGGCGCCCGGGTTCGGTGGGTGCGATGGCCTTCTGGGTCGGGGCGCCGGACCTGCGGCAGCTGGTCGGCCGCGCGATCGAGGCTGACGACATCCGCTTCGGTGTCTACCACGGCGTGTCGGCCAACACCCGCCGGGAGTGGGACATCGCCGGTGCCGTCGCCGAACTCGGGTACGCACCGACATGTGACTCCGAGGAGTTCCTCGGTGAGATCGACCCCAACCCTGTCCGTGCCTTCTGCTCGCGCAGTCCACAGCCCTGAACCCCGAGCCCTGTAAGGAAGTCGAGCCCTGCCTGGAACGTGAGCCCACCTGACCCGAGCTCACCTGACCCGAGCCAACCCCCTCGCCGCATGGAGGAACGAACCGTGAGCGAACAAGGAAAGATCCGCATCCTCGTCTGGTCGGAGCACACCGCACCCAAGGAGATGTACCCGTACGACATCAACGGCGCGGTTGCCGACGGGCTGCGGCAGGAGCCGGACGCCTTCGACGTGCGTACGGCCGAACTCGTCGACCCCGGCCAGGGCGTACCGGAAGAGGTACTCGCCGAGACCGACGTTCTGGCCTGGTGGGGACACATGCTGCACCGCGCCGTCCACGACGAGACCGTCGACCGGATCGAGCGGCACGTGAAGGAGCGCGGCATGGGCTTCCTCGCGCTGCACTCCTCCCACATGGCCAAGCCGTTCACGCGGCTGATCGGCGACGACGGTCGGATCGGTGGGGTGAAGCACGAGGCCGGGCCCGAGGAGATCAAGGTGTTGGCACCTGACCACCCGGTGGCCGAGGGGATCGGCGACTTCTCGATCGACCCGGAGGAGATGTACGACGAGGAGTTCGGGTGCGGCAAGCCCGACACGGTGGTGTTCCACTCGACGTTCCCGGGCGGACACGAGTTCCGGTCGGGGTGCGCGTACACGGTAGGTACCGGGCGGGTCTTCTACTTCCGCCCAGGTCACGAGGAGAACCCGACCTACTATCGGGACGACGTACGCAAGATCATCCGCAACGCGGCGAAGTGGGTCGCCGGCCGCTCGTAGCGTGAATGTCCATCTGCGCCAACGGGGCGCTTGGATGAGGGTGCCCCTTCCTCCAATGGGGCGTTGCGTGAGGGTGCCCCTGCGCCAATAGGTTCCGGGGAGGGGGCCTTTCCTCCAATGGGGCGTTGCCGCGGGGCGCCCCTCATCCAAAGGTTCGGGCCGGCGTCATTCGCCGGCGGCCGGATGGCCCAGCCAGAGGTGGCGTCGGGCGCCCGCTTCGACGATCCGGCGTTCGGCCATCCGGTCGGCGGCGGCCGCGGGTGGCACGCCCTCGTTGGCGGCGAGTTCGAGGACGCGGCGCATCGTGTCGTAGATCCGCGCCGCCCGGGCTTTGGCGCGTACGAAACTGAACCCGTCGAGCTCGTCGGCGACCTGGATGATGCCGCCGGCATTGACGAGGTAGTCGGGGGCGTAGAGGATGCCGCGGTCCTGCAGCAGCTTGTCGATGCCGGGATGGGCGAGCTGGTTGTTGGCTCCGCCGCAGATGATTCCCGCGCGCAGGGACGCGACCGCCGACTCGTCGAGCGCTCCGCCCATCGCGCACGGCGCATAGACGTCGAGGTCGGCGGCCGCGAGCGCACCCACGTCGTCGACGACCGCCATGTCGGGATGGTCGCTGACAACGAGCGCGATCGCCTGCGCCGACACGTCGGTGACCACGACGTCCGCGCCCTCCTCGCGCAGGTGCCCGACCAACCTCCGGCCGACCTTGCCCACCCCAGCCACACCGACCCGCCGCCCCGCGAGCGACGGCGTGCCCCACCGGTGGGACGCGCAGGCGCGCATCCCCTGGAACACGCCGTACGCCGTGAGGATCGAGGAGTCGCCGGCCCCACCCTTGTCCGTCGAGCGCCCGGTCACGTGGGAGCTCTCGCCGGCGATCACGTCCATGTCCGCCGGGTACGTACCGACATCGCACGCGGTGATGTACCGGCCGTCGAGGGACTGGATGAACCTGCCGTACGCCCGCAGCAGCCGCTCGGACTTGTCGCGTACCGGATCGCCGATGATCACCGCCTTGCCGCCGCCGAGGTCGAGTCCGGCCAGCGACGCTTTGTACGCCATCGCGGTCGAGAGGTTGAGGACGTCGGCGAGCGCGGACTCCTCGTCCGGATACGGGTGGAATCGGGTGCCACCCAGCGCGGGCCCGAGTGCGGTGGAGGAGATGGCGATGATGGCCTTGAGGCCAGACGGGCGATCGGCACAGTAGACAACCTGCTCGTGCCCGGAATTCCGGGCAAAGAACTCGGTCACGGTGGTGACTCCTCGTCCGGGCGGCTCGCATGTGGGTGGTACGAGCGTCCGACACCACCTTAGGGTGTGTCTCACAAATCACGCCTGACTCGCGACTCCCCGCATCCGGCTGGCTACGTTCTCGTCGATCGGCGCACAAACCCAGTGCGGCCTCCTCCTCGGCCTTGCCAACCGGGCGCGGCTCCGTTGCGCCTGGGGCTGGCGTCGCGTGGGCCGCTCGCTTCATCGGCGCCATTTGGGAGACGCACCCCTAAGAGCGAGAACGGCTCCACTCCGATCTCTCCGGACAGGTGCCGCGAACCCACGGAGAGGTGCACGATGGGAGCATGCGGACCTCGGTCCTGACCCCGTACTGCTGCTACCTGCGCGTGTACGAGCCACTCGCCGCCTTCCCGGAGCGCGAGCGCTCGTCGTGGGCGGCAGCGACCGGTGTGTACGACCGGGCCGACCCGGGCTCGCAGGTGGTCACCGAGCAGCGGCAGGCGCTGGCCGCCCTGCTGCCGGTGCTACCGCCGGGGGCGCTCGTGGGCGAGCGGGATCAGCGGGCGTACGAGCTGGAAATCGACGGCAAGGTCCTGTTGTGTCCGGATGAGCCGGCCTTGCGGATCCGTGAGGCGTTGAGCGATCTGATGACCGCCTTGCCCGATCATGTACTGAAGGCTCTGGTTCCGGCCGGTGGTCTGGAGCGGATCGATTTCAGTGCGTTGCGGGAGTGTCCACCGGACGCCGTACCTCACATCCTTACCGCCAGATGGCACGTTCCGCTCGTGTGGTTCGTCATCTTTGGTGATGAGGAACGCAGTGTCGGGATCGATCCGGTGCGCGAACTCCGCTACCGCACACCGATGGTGGAGGCGCGTCGCCGGGTGGGCCGGGCGCATCGGCTCCTCAGCCAAGCCCGACCGGACTGGAGCCTGGATCCGCTGGCCGCGCTCGGTCGCTGGATCGAGGCGTTCCACCCCCACTCGTGGGTGGAGCTCGATTACGGAGGGCTCGTCCGGCTGATGGACGAAGAGGCGCTGACCTGCGACAGGTCGGCCGCAGATGTCACTACTGCCCTCCAGGCAGTAGCACAGAGTAATGATGAGGAGGCCCTAACTGCCTACCACCGACTACGGAAGCGATGGTGGGCGCTGCGCGTGAAGGAACGCGCATCGTGAAACACCGGACCAGGTTCGGGAAATTCTGGAAAATCTGGGCGGAACGCTCAGATTCGAGTTACGGTGAGTCACGTGAGGAAAGGGGAGGATTGACACCGGTACGTCACGTGGGGGATCAAAAACGCGGCGTGACTGCAATGGGGTGGATGTCCATTATTTCCTTTTCTTCGGTAAGTGTTTTCGAAGCACCAATGGA
>JBOHED010000577.1:0-10935 GCA_050700915.1 Actinopolymorphaceae bacterium
CGGTGCGGCGGCGGCGTCGTCCGGCGGGGTGGAGCTGTACCACGTCCCTGGCGTGACGGCGGAGGCGCGGACGGTCGAGGAGGCGTTCGGAGGACGCACACCGGCGGCGGCGCATGCGTACGGTCCGAACGAACACAGGGAGGCCTACGCACTGCTCAACTCCACCGCTTCTGACCGCGACGTCGACCTGGTGATGATCGGCTGCCCGCACGCGACGCTCGGTCAGATCCGCGACGTCTGCCGGCTGCTCGAAGGGCGCCGCGTGCATCCCGACAGTGCGTTGTGGGTGTTCACGCCCCGGGCAATGCGGCAGGTCGCCGAACAGAACGGTTACGCGACGGCACTCGCCGACGCCGGGGCGAAGCTGATGAGCGACACGTGTCCGGCGATCGGGCAGTTCCTGCCGGACGGTGCGCGCGTCATCGCGACCGACTCGGCGAAACAGGTGCACTACCTGCCCGCCATCATGAGCGTCCAGGGATGGTTCGGCACGCTGGCCGAGTGCATCGATGCTGCCGTCACCGGCACCTGGAGAGGAGGCACGCCATGACCGACGCGGCCCGGGCGCCCCACCGCGCGACCCCGACGTACGAACTGCACGGCAGGGGTCTGATCGGCGGTATCGCCGAGGGGGAGGCGCTCGTCACGCGCGAGGCGATCTCCGGCTGGGGAGGCATCGAACCCCGTCAAGGCCGGATCATCGAGTCTCGCCACGAGCTCAACGGGGTGTCCTTCGCCGACAAGGTGCTCGTCTTCCCCGGTGCCAAGGGCTCCTCGGGGTGGTCAGGGATGTTCCACGTGGCCCGGCTCGCGGGGTCGGCACCGAAGGCGATGATCTTCACCGTCATGAACACCAAGATCGCGCTCGGCATCGTGGTCACCCGCGTGCCGGCGATCACCGACCTCGACCAGGATCCGCTGCAGGTGATCGAGACCGGTGACTGGGTACGCGTCGACGCCGACCGTGGCCTTGTTCACGTGACCAGACCGGGGTGAGGCGTTGTCGTCGCGTACGTTCTCAGAACCGGATCGCCCAGAACCGGATCGCCCAGAACCGGATCGCCCAGAACCGGATCGCCCTGAACCGGATCGCCCGGTCGGCGGGCGGGACCACGTGCAGTCGTTGGAGCGCGGGCTTGCCGTCCTCGCGGCGTTCTCTCCGGAGCGACCCACGCTCACGCTCAGCGATCTCGCGCGGCAGGCGGGGCTGGCCCGCTCGGCGGCGCGGAGGTTTCTGCTCACGCTGGTCGACCTCGGCTACGTCGGCGTCGACGGGCGGAACTTCTACCTGAAGTCGCGGGTGCTGGAGCTCGGCTTCACCTATCTCTCCAGCCTTCTCCTGCCCGAGGTAGCCCGGCCGCACCTGGCCCGGTTGTCGGCGGAGCTGGGTCGCTCGACGTCGCTGGGGATTCTCGAAGGCGATGACGTGGTGTACGTCGGACGGGTCGCGGCGAAGCGGATCCTCGCGGCCGGGATCGGGGTGGGGACGCGGCTTCCGGCGTACGTCAGTTCACATGGAAGGGTCCTGCTCGCGGCCCTGCCGGAGGCGGAGCTGGACACCTACCTGGACCGGGTCGTGCTGGAACGTCGCGGGCCGCGAACGGTGAGCACCCCCGATGCGCTGCGCCGCGAGATCGACATCGCCCGCGACCAGGGCTGGGTGCTGGTCGACCAGGAACTCGAGGAGGGCGTGTTCTCGATCGCGGCACCGCTCCGGGACGCGAGCGGCGACGTGGTCGCGTCGATCAACGTCGCCGTCGTCGCAGGCACCGGTGCAGGCCCTGCGCTGGTGAAGGCCGCCCTCGAACCCCTGCTCGCGACCGTACGCACGGTCGAGGACCAGCTCCGCCTCGCCGGCACCACCATCGGCCCGCACCGCTGAGGCAACGGCAGGTTCGGGCCACGGTCGCCATGATCATGCGTCGCCTATGGCGGTTTTCGCAGGCCCACGACAGCCGTTCATGACGCATGATCATGAAAGCAAATGGTCGCGCAGGCGTTTGGCGCGTGGTCAGGTCTACCAGACACCCCCTAGGCAGGGAGGCGAACCTCGCCGAGTTCGTAACCCGTGCCGTCCAGCGCCTCGGTCAGCATCGCTTCGAGGACGACCTCCGGCACGAGGCAGTCGGCGCAGGCGTCGTCCGTCGCGAGGATCCGGAAGTGGAGCCGGCCGTCGGCGTCGAGGTCCCACTCGGCGGCGTAGCCGTCCCGCGCGAGCATGCCGGTGAAGTCGGCCAGGGCATCGTCGAGGACGGCAGGGCGGTCGGGGGTCGTGGCGTCCATGCGCAGCTTCCTTTCGTTCACCCTCAGATGCGTACGACGGCCGGCGGATTTCCCCGCGGGCCGAAGGTGTCCACGACAGCGGAGACACCGGAGTTCGACGCGCCCGCGACCACGACCTGCACGGCCTCCGGTGAGGTGAGGACGCGCAGCTGCTGGTCGTTGTCCTCGAGGCGTTGGTCGGCGACCGCATCGGCGTGGTCGCTGGGGACCCGCCATCGGGTCTTGCGGGACACGGCCGCCTTGCCGGTACGTTCGAGGGTCGCGAGGTCGCACCACGCCGCTTCGTAGACGAACCCGCTGATCGACTGCCGGTCCCAACCCGCGTTCGCCAGCAGGTGCGCGTGTTCAGGGCTGAGGACAAGGCACGTGGAGATCGTCTCGTGCAGCAGCGCACCGGTTCGCGCGATCGTGTCCGCACAGTCATGCAGGAGTTGCTCGGGCACCGCTGTGTGCCGCGCCTCCAGGTGGATGGTCGACCGCATGGTCATGGCGGTGACCGTGCTGTCGGTGGCCGCGAACCCGTACTCCTCGTGCAGGCCGGGCCATGGGCTCTCCTCTGCGTTCTCCGCGATGGTGCAGCAGGTGTACTTCGCGGGCGTGCCCTGGGTCGCCTGGTCGAGAACCCGAGGCTGCAGGCCGAACGCATTGAGCGCGGTGAGCCGGATCGCCCGGCCGATGGTGGCGTTGGGCCGGAACCCGGAGCCGAAGACGTTGCCCTGCGCGTTCATGCCGAGCCGTTCGCGGATCGGGCCGTTGACCACGAGCAGGGGAGTCGTGCCGGTCGTGCTCTGCCAGATTCCCTTGGCCGTGTAGCCCTCCGTACGCAGGGACTCCCACGCCGCAAGGACCACCGGGAAGTACTCCGGCCGGCAGCCCGCCATCGCGGCGTTGAGGGCGGCGATCCGTACGGTGCAGGTGCGGTTGAGGTGGGGGATCGCGAGCACTACCTCGTCGGGGTCGCGGTCTACTTCGTCCAGGAACGCCTCCAGCAGCGCCTCGGAGCAGGGGACGACGGGAAGGCCGTCGGTCCATCCGCGTGCGTAGCAGTACTCGATCGCCGCCTGCGCGTGTGCCGGATCGAGGAGCCGCTCGTCCGGTGCGAGGCCGGTGTCGGCGTCGCCTCCCGCGCGAGCCCGGCCTTCCGATCCGTACGCACTTGCTCCGTCACTGCCCTCGCTCGGGTCCCTCATCATCCTCCGGCACCCCCAGGATCTCCGGCACCCCCAGGATCTCGAACAGCCGTGGCGCGAGCCGGCGCACCCGTGCCCGTACCTCGTCCCGTGTAAGGCTGGCGACCGGATGGGGCGTGAGCAGGAACTCGTACCCCGGAAATCCATACGCCTTCGCCATCGCCTCGGCAGGTATCCGGAACGGTTCGGTACAGATCGCGATGGCGGGAACTCCACTGCGTTCCAACAGGATTCCGTCGGCCAGACTGGCCGCGCTGCACGAGCCTCAATCGCCGATGGCGACAACGGCGAAGTTGCAGGTGGCGAGGATCTCCTCCACCTGGGTGCGCTCGACCGGCGTACCGAAGTACGGCTTGGTGAACATCACGACATCGCGGAGCCGGTACCTGGTCCTGAGGTAGCTGCCGATCTCGTCGAGGAACACCGACCCGTTGGGCTTGCCGTTGTCCAGCAGAGCGAGGGTCGCACCGTCCAGCGTGGTCGGCCGAGGGGCCAGGGTGGTGTCGGCCGCAAGGTCCGCGGACCCGGTGGGGTCGAGGATGAGCCGACCTTCGTCCGTCACAGGTGGACCACCCTTCGCCTGACTGGGACCCGCACACCTCGCCAGGACGTTCGCTATACGTACGCATGTGCGCGGATCGGACATCCTCGACCGTAACCGTGGTCTCCCGCGAGCGTCAATGCCTGACGGTGTTGGGGTGCCGCGCAATGACCACGCTGCCCACGCCAGCGGAACGCGGACCGGGCGTGGACGCCTGGCCGGGCAGCTACCGCAGACCCGCGCGGCGTGACTTCAACGGCTCGCCTGGCCGATGTATGGGTGTGGATCTGCTTGTCGCGCGGGCGGACGCCTCAACCGGCGGGTAGACGCCATGTCAGCCAGGTGTGTCGTACCCGGAACAGGTGTCGACGCCTCGTCAGGGTTCCGCAAGCCTGGCCAGCATGGTCACTTGCGGCTCGGCGCGAGGCGTACGCCGCCCGACGCGATGCCGGTATGCGACACCTCATTGACGGGCGTCAGAGTGCTGTCTAACGTCGCGACGCATGACGGCGGACACGGAACGGGAGGGACTCCTGCTGGCCGGCAAGGTCGCGGTGGTCACCGGCGCGGGACGCGGGCTCGGCAGGGCCTACGCGACCGCTCTCGCCGCCGTCGGCGCGGCCGTGGTCGTCAACGACATCGACGAGGACGCGGCGCAGTCGGTCGTCGCCTCCATCAACGCTGGCTCGGCACTCTCCGCTGGCCCGTCGACCCCCGCCGGTTCCACCGAAGCGCGCGCGCGTGGCACGGCGGTCGCGGAACCCGGCGCCGTCGGCTCCGCCGAGGTCGCAGACGCGTTGGTACGCAGGGCGGTGGCGGAGTTCGGCCGCCTCGACGTGATGTGCACCAACGCCGGCGTCCTGCGCGACCGCACCCTCCGCAACACCACCGACGAGGACTTCGACCTCGTGCTCCGCACCCACCTGCGGGGGACCTTCACCTGTGGGCGGGCGGCGTTCCTGAGGTTCCGGGAGCAGGGTGGCGGCGGCCGGTTGATCCTGGTCGGCTCGCCGGCCGGGCAGCGGGCGAGTTTCGGCCAGACGGCGTACACCGCGGCCAAGGCGGCGATCGTCGGCGTCACCCGCACCTGGGCGGTCGAGGGCGAGCGCCAGGGCACGACCGTCAACGCGGTCATCCCCACCGCCCTCACCCGGATGGTCGCGACGATCCCGGGCCTCGAGGAGGCTGTCGCCCGAGCGGAAGCGGGCGAACCCGTGCCGCCGGAACTTCGTCAGCGGGGCCTGGGATCGCCAGATGACGTGGCCCCGCTCGTGGTCTTCCTCGCTTCGGACGAGTCGGCCGGTGTGACCGGCCAGTGCATCGGCGCCGGCGGCGATCGGCTCGTCCTCTGGTCACATCCCACCGAGGTGGCGGCGGCAGGACGCACGGGGGGCTGGACCGTCGATGCCGTACGCCGGCACTTTGCGGACGCGTTTGCCTCGCAGCTGCAGGAGTTCCGGCCGCCGCCGCGGGAGTCGTCGTGACCGCGCCACCGCCCGGCCGCTTCGACATCAGCTGCATCAGGGCGCACGACCTCGCCGCGGTCGATGTCCATGTGCACGTCCACGCGTCCGAGCGTGGCGATGCGCGAGCGGCCGGCTCAGCCGCCCAGGACCGGCTCGCCGCGATGGCGGACTACTTTCGTACGAAGGAACTTCCTCCGCTCACCACCTCTGGCATCGCTGCGTACTACCGCGAGCGCCGGATGGCATGCGTCGTCTTCACCGTCGACGTCAAGGACGACCCGGACACCGCGCACGCACCCGGCAACGAGGAGATCGCCGAGGCGGCGGCGCACCACGCCGACGTGCTGATCCCGTTCGCCAGCATCGATCCCGCGCGCGGTGCCGAGGGTGTCGCCCGGGCGCGCCGGTTGATCGAGGACCACGGCGTGCGCGGTTTCAAGTTCCACCCGAGCATCCAGGGCTTCTTCCCGAACGACCGAACCGCCTACCCCCTCTACGAGCTCATCGAGGAGCACCGCCTCGTCGCGCTCTTCCACACCGGCCACACCGGCGCGGGCGCGGGCACGCGTGGTGGTCGCGGCATCCGGTTGAAATACTCCAATCCCCTGCACGTCGACGATGTGGCCGTCGACTTCCCCGACCTGCCGATCATCCTCGCCCACCCGTCATTTCCGTGGCAGGACGAGGCGTTGTCCGTCGCGCTGCACAAGCCCACCGTGCACATCGACCTGTCCGGCTGGTCGCCGAAGTACCTCCCACCGCAGCTCGTGCGGTACGCCAACACACTGCTGAAGGACAAAATTCTCTTCGGATCGGACTATCCCGTTCTCACACCCGACCGCTGGCTGGCCGACTTCGAGACGCTCGACATCAGGCCGGACGTGCGCCCGAGGATCCTTCGCGACAACGCCGTACGCCTCCTCGGTCTGGAGCCCGTCTGACATCACGCCGTACGAAGGGAGATCCCGACCATGGCCGTCACCAGCGTCGAAGGTGTCGAGGAACTGCGCGCGCTCACCGGCCGGCATGTCGGCTACAGCTCCTGGCACGAGGTCACCCAGGAGCGGGTCGACACGTTCGCCGACGCAACCGGTGACCACCAGTGGATCCACGTCGACACCGAACGCGCGGCGAGCGGACCCTTCGGCGGCACCATCGCGCACGGGTATCTCACGCTGTCGATGGCCACGACGTTCCTGCCCGAGATCCTCGAGACCAGGGGATTCTCGATGGGAATCAACTACGGCTGCGAGAAGGTGCGCTTTCCGTCACCAGTGCCGGTGGGCGGCAGACTGCGGTGTGGTGTGGTGGTCGACGCGGTGACCGATGTCGCGGGTGGTGTGCAGGTGACGATGACGCTCACGTTCGAGGTCGAGGGCCAGGCGAAGCCTGCCTGCGTGGCTACCATCGTCGTCCGGAAGTACGTCTAGGTCGTCGGGATGGGCGACCACCTGGGCACGCTGCTGGAGTCCCTCACCGACCTGGTGGCCGACGTCGATCCGGGTCGGGTCGCGGTGGTACACGGTACGCGGGAGCGGTCGTGGGCCGCGCTCGACGAGCGGGCGGCACGGCTGGCGGGCTGGCTAGCCGGTGCGGGTGTGCGGGCCGGTGAGCGGGTGGGGATCGGGCTCTACAACTCGATCGAGTCCGTCGAGACGTTGTACGCCGTCTTCAAGCTGCGTGCGGTGCCGGTCAACGTGAACTACCGGTACCACGAGGATGAGCTCGCCCACGTCCTCTCCTACGCCGACATCGCGGCGGTCGTCGTCGACGCCAGCCTGCGCGAACGGCTGCGGCAGGTGGCGGCGCGGCTCCCGGCTCTCCGGGCGTGCGTCCTCGTGGGCGAGTCGCCGCGGGAGGAGCCCGACCGGTCGAGCGGGACGCGCGACGAGCCGGTCGCCGACACGTCGATCGGGTACGCCGAGGCACTGACGGGTCCAGCGCTGCCGCGACAGGAACGCAGCGGAACGGACCAGATCCTCATCATGACGGGCGGTACGACCGGCACGCCGAAGGGTGTCGTCTGGGAACACGCCGGCGTCCGGGGCGTCGTGACCTCGGTCTACCGCCGCAACAGGTTGCCCATCCCCGCGAACGCCGCCGAGACGCTCGCCACCGCTCGGCAGGCCATCACCACCGGCACGGCGCCGGTCATGCTGCCCGTGTCGCCGCTCATGCACGGCACCGGGTTCTTCTTCACGCTCGGCAATCTGCTGCTCGGTGGGCGGATCGTGTGTCTCGCCGGCCGGTCGCTGGATCCGGCCGAGGTGTGGACGGCCGCGCAGGCGCAACGTGTCGAGGAGCTGGCGATCGTGGGTGACGCGTTCGCCAGGCCGCTCCTCGCCGAGCTGGATCGGGCGGCGCGGGACGATCATCCGTACGACCTCTCCAGTCTGCGCCGGGTCGTCAGCTCCGGCGTCGCCTGGAGCCCGGACGTCAAGCGCCGGTTGCTCGCCGCCGGTCGGATGACGCTGCAGGACTCGATCGCCTCGACCGAAGGTGGTCCGTACGGCATCTCCCTGGTAGGTCCGGGTCTGGACGACCCTGGGACGGGCTCCGACGGTCCCGGCGCCGACCACGCGGGTGACGTGGCGGCCACACGGTTCGCGCTGCCGCCGAACGCGAGGGTGATCGCACCGGACGGTACGGATGTCGTGCCAGGATCCGGTCAGGTCGGCGAACTCGCCAGCTCCGGTCCGCTGCCCCTCGGCTACCTCGACGATCCCGTCCGCACGGCCGCGGTGTTCCGCGTCATCGACGGCGTGCGGTACGCCGTGCCGGGTGACGCCGCGACGGTCGAGGTCGACGGCACGCTCACGTTGCTCGGACGCGGGTCGGGTGTGGTGAACACCGGCGGCGAGAAGGTGTACGTCGAAGAGGTCGAGGAAGCGCTCCTGACGCATCCGGACGTGGACCAGGCCGTCGTTGTCGGCATACCGGATGAGCGGTGGGGCGCCCGGGTGACTGCCCTCGTCCGGTTGGTCGCGGACGCGCGTCCGTCCGCCGACGCCCTGGTCGCGCAGGTGGGTGCCCGCCTGGCGGGCTACAAGCGGCCGCGGCAGGTGTTCTTCGTACCCGAGATCGCACGCACGATGTCGGGGAAGGCCGACCGGCACTGGGCGGCGGTCACCGCGCGCCGGTTGGCCGGGGCCGACGCCGGGGGCGACGCCGGGGGCGACGCCGGAAAGTGCGAAGGTCCTGACGATGCCTGACGCGCCCGCCTCCGCATCCGCCACCGGTTCTGCCTCTGCCTCCGCATCCGCCACCGGCTCTGCCTCCGCATCCGCCGCTGGTTCTGCCTCCGCGGCCGCTCGCCCACAGGCGCTGCTGCTCACCTTCTTCGGCGGGCACCTGCTGGACCGGAGCCCGGAGGAGGCCGTGTCCGCGGGCAGCCTCGTCGGCGTACTCCAGCGACTCGGCATCGGCGAACACGCGACTCGCGCGACGCTGGCGCGGATGGTCCGGCGCGGCTTCCTCGTCCGCCACCGCAACGGCCGGCGGGTCTACCTGGGGCTCAGCGACACCGCGACGGAGGTCCTCCGCGACGGCGCGCGCCGGGTGTGGGACCGGGCGGTCGTCAACCGAGACTGGGACGGTACGTGGACGTTGCTGGCGTTCTCGCTGCCGGAGACGCGGCGTGCCGACCGGCACCTGCTGCGCTCCCGGCTGACCTGGGCCGGATTCGGGCCGCTGCAGAACGGTCTATGGGTGGCGCCGTCCGCCTTCGATCCTGGCGGACTCTTCGCCGACCTCGATGTCGACGCGCACGTGAAGGCGTTCCAGGGTCGGGCGGTGCCCTCGGTCGACGTGGCGGAGCTGATCTCGTCGGCGTGGGACCTGCCTGCGTTGGCCGCGCGCTACCGGCTCTTCCTGGAGCGCTGGGATCGTGTCCGACCGGTATCCGAGGTCGGGGACGACCTGTCGCGGCAGCTGTTGCTGCTCACCGAGTGGTTGCTGCTACGCCGGGACGATCCGTGGCTGCCGTTGGAGCACCTGCCGCCGGACTGGCCAGCGGTCCGGGCGGAGCAGGTCGCACGGTGGTTGCGTAAGGCGTACGACCAGGGCGCCCGCGACCTGGTGGAGGCGACCGTCGACCAGCTCCAGCTTTCCGCGGGTCGGGCGCGGGCGGCGGCTTGCTCCTCTGGCCCTGCACGCGGCCGCCGGGTACGGTGAGGGGGCGCTGCAGGGTGCACCTGGTCCGCGGGAAGGGCATAGCCCACCTGAGCGCCGATCCTCGTCTCCACCCTCCTTTTCGGCCCGATCTCGCGGACACCGGGCGATGACGAGAAGGAGGCCATCGTGCCGACCCGTACCCTGCCCGACCGCCCGAGCCTGGAACACCTGCGGAACCAGGCGAAGTCACTGCAGCGCGAGGTCCGCGCGGGCGATCCCGAGGCAATCGCCCAGGTTGTGGAGTTCGATCCCCGCAACGGACGTACGCACTACGCAGCATTCACGCTCGCCGAGGCGCAGCTGGTCGTCGCCCGGAGTTACGAGTTCACGAGCTGGACGCGGCTGCGGACGTTCGTCGACGAGCTCACCGTCCATGCGACCGCCTTCCGGCACCCGACGCCGGTCAACGACCTGCCGCCCGGCCTCGAACAGGATCCGGCAGCGCTCGCCGATCATTTCCTCAACCTGGCCTGCCTGACCTACGGCGGCGACGGTTACTGGCGGCAGCAGCGGGCGCGTGCGCTCATGGCGGCGCACCCCGACCTCGCGACCGCGTCGATCCACACCATGGCAGTCGTGGGCGATGTCGACGGCGTACGACGACTGCTGGCCCGTGACCCGGCCCAGGCGAGCCGATCCGGCGGTCCGTACGACTGGGAACCGCTGCTCTACCTCACGTATTCGCGGACCTACGACGCCGGACCAGGCCGTTCCACGGTGGAAGTGGCGCGGCTCCTGCTCGACGCCGGCGCGGATCCCAACGCCGGATACCTCTGGCGGGCAAGCACCGACATGTGCGTCTTCACGGCTCTGACCGGCGCGTTCGGTGGCGGCGAGGAGCTGCAGTCGCCGCATCCGGAGTCGGCGGCCCTGGCGCGGGTCCTGCTGGAGGCCGGCGCCGACCCCAACGACGTGCAGACGCTCTACAACCGGACGTTCTTCCCGCCGAACGACCACCTGGAGCTGTTGTTCGAGTTCGGCCTCGGCACCGACATCGACAGCCCGTGGCGCCGTCGCCGCGGTACGACGCTCGGCCAGATCCGGTCGCACCTGCAGGACCAGCTGTGCTGGGCCACCGAGCGGGGATTCGCCGCACGCGTACGACTTCTTCTCGATCACGGCGTCGATCCGGGTGTCGGTGGCGAGCATCCGACCAACGCCGGTCGTACGCCCTGTCAGCTGGCCATGCGCGCCGGGCATCGGGACATCGCCGAGATGCTCGTCCAGGCAGGGGCGACGCCGACCACGGTCGATCCGGTGGAGGAGTTCCTGGGAGCGTGCC
>JBOHED010000578.1:0-4167 GCA_050700915.1 Actinopolymorphaceae bacterium
ATCCTGCACCGGCAGGCTCACGTGACTGTCGGCGGGCACGCTGCCATGGCCGGGAAAGTGCTTGGGAACCGCGACGATTCCGGCGTCCGCGTAGCCGCGCAAGGAGCCCTTGACAGTTGAGGCGACGACTCTGGGATCGCTACCAGCGGAACGACTGCCGATCGTCGGATCGTCCGGTCCGGTCGTCACGTCGGCGTCAGGCGCGAACACCATGGTGAATCCGAGGTCGCGGAGTTCCTTCCCGCTCGCCCGTGCGGCGGTACGCGCGAGACCGGCGTCGCGCGCAGCCCCCAGAGTCATGTACGACGGAAACTCCGTCAAGCCAGCCTTGACACGGGCGACTCTCCCGCCTTCCTGGTCCACACCGATGACGAGCGGCCAGCTCCTGCCCAGCCGGCGCGCCTCGTCCTGCAAGGTGCGGTTGACGTCACGGACCTGAGAGGTCGAGGCGACATTGTTGCCCATCACGATGACGCCGCCCACGTGGTGCCGCCGCAGCAGACTGACCGGTGCGGACGTACCGTCGAAGCCGGCCACGATCACCTGGCCGGCCTTCTCGGACAGGCTCATGTCCGCGACGATCCGCCTGGCCCGGGTCCACTCCCCCCGCGTCGGACCCCACGGCAGCGCGACGGCGGCCGGCTTCCGGCTCGGCGTCGCGGTCGGTGCAGCAGTCGGTGCCCGCAGGCTCGGCGGAGATGGCACCGGCGATCGGCCGCTGGCCGAGCCACGGGACGGTTTCGACGTCCGATCCACGGTCGGCGTGGCCGACGCGGGTGAAACGGGGCCGTCCTCGCCGCCGATTCCCAGAGCACCGCAGCCAGCAGACACCGCGATCGCCAACACGGGTACGAGTACCCGTGCGGCCAATGATCTCCGACGTCCGGCTTCCGGCACCGGGCCATGGTGCCAAACGAACAGCAGGTGGCCAACAGCCGCGCCAGACCGGCCCACGAGGATCCGCCGAAACCTCCCCAAGGCCATTATTCGGCCGATGCCGGGGCATCACGACGGGTTCATACTGGTCGAATGGTAGCCAGGAGATATCGAAGTACGGCGGTCCGACGGATCTTCAACCGTCTGGTGGTGTGGTTGATCGAGCGCGGCTGGTTCGACCGGCGGACGCACCTGCTCACGGCCCCGGGCCGCCGCACCGGCCAACTCCACACGACACCGGTCACCCTGGTCGGCGATGAGTCCGTCAGGTACGTCGTCGCGCCGTACGGTCCGGTCCAGTGGGTACGCAACGTCCGCGCCGCCAGCCAGGTCACGCTGCGACGCGGTGCCAAGCTCGAGACCGTGAGCCTGCACGAACTCGGACCACACGATGCCGCCCCGGTCCTGCGCGAATACCTCGCGACGGTGGCGATCGTCAGACCTTATTTCGACGTACGACCGAATTCGCCACTGGAGGACTTCGAGGCCGAGGCGGGGCGCCACCCGGTCTTCGAGATCCGTGCCGTGACGGACCCGGGGTGAGCGACCTGCCGAGCGGTGTCGGCCCGCACGCCACGGAGGAGGTCGACGTCCGCGTCGCGCATGCGCTCTGGTTGGCGGGCGACCCGATCGTGGACGTACGGACGGAGCAGGAATACGTCGCCGGCCACATCGCCGGGGCGCTGAACGTCCCCCTCGACCGGCTGGCGTTCGACCTCGCCGACCTGCCGCCGGGTCAGGTGCTGACGGTGTGTTCGATGGGCAACCGGTCCCGTCAGGGTGCGGACCGGCTGGCCCGGTTGGGGCGTACCGCCCTGTCCCTGCGCGGCGGAACCAAGGCGTGGGCCGCGGCGGGGTTCCCGATCGCCACCGGTACCGAACCGGGTCCGCGTCGGCGCTCCCGCGGCGTGGTCGCCGCGCTCCGCCGGATGGCCCGCCGCGCTACGCGCTGAGCGCGCAGCGGAAGCCGACGTGGCACGCCGTGAGGACGGCAGGCGCTCCTTGACGGGCAGCTGGTCGGTAGCGCAGGCAGTAGGTGCTGGCGCACAGGAACGACCCGCCCTTGAGGACCCGCAGCGAATCGGCGCCCTCCGGGTCCGCCCCCTCCTTGTCTGCCCTGGCCTTTTCCGCGCTGGCCTGGTCGGCGCTGGCCTGGTACGCGCTGCTCTGGCCCGGCTGTGTCTCCGGGCCGCGTTGACGGGGAAGCGTCGGGCGTACGACGTTCGGTAGGCAGCTCGCCTTGGCCGGAAAGGCCGCCGCCACCGCCGCGTACGGATCGGCCGTCCACTCCCAGACGTTGCCGGTCATGTCGTACAGCCCGTACCCGTTGCCGGGAAAGCTTCCGACCGGCGAGGTCCCCGGGAACGGATCCCACCGCGCCATCTGCCAGGGGAACTCGCCCTGCCAGACGTTCGCGAGCACCCGACCGCCTGGGCTGAACTCCTCACCCCAGGCGTACGCCGCCCCGGCGAGGCCGCCACGTGCGGCGTACTCCCACTCCGCCTCGGTGGGCAGCCGGCGTCCGGCCCAGTCCGCGTAGGCGGCCGCATCGGCGTAGCTCACATGCGTGACCGGATGCCGCTCCCGGCCGTGCACCGAACTCCCTGGGCCCTCCGGATGCCGCCACGACGCTCCTGGCACGGAGGACCACCACGCTCCACTGTCGGACAGGTCGACCCGTCGGGAAGGTTGCCGGAACACCAGTGAACCGCCACCCTGGACGATCCGTGGTTCCAGCCGCCCGTCCGCGGCCGCCGACCGCCAACGCTCGACGACCGGAGACCGCCGGCGCTCGGCACTCGCGGCCGGCCGGCGTTCGGCGAGCGTGACATAACCCGTGGCGCGGACGAACCGGCGGAATGCCGCGACCGTGACCGGAGCCGTATCCATCCAGAAGCCGTCCACCCGAGCGGTCCGCACCGGTCCCTCTTCGGGGTAGAAATCCGCCGAACCCATCTGGAACGTGCCACCCGGCACCCACACCATGGTCTTGGCCGGCCGGTGAGTGGGCCAGCCGGGAAACTCTGTCACGGCATGGAACGCGTGGGACGCCATATGGCTCCTGTTCGAGGCGCTCTCGCGACCGCAGTTGGACCCGTCGCCTGTCACATTTCCGTTCCGGCCACGGGGTAACCGTCAACCCGGCCTTGCGCGTGGCTCCGGTTGCGTATTCGTACGCTGCGACGCCGGGTGGACCGGAGGTCAGACCGCGACCGAGGTCACCGGGAGCGAGGAGTCGGCCGGCAGGTCGAGCGCCGACGGGGGCCGCCCGCGCCCGACCAGCTCCGCACCGAGCGCGGCCACCATCGCGCCGTTGTCGGTGCACAGCGACGGTCGGGGTACGCGAAGTCGGATGCCGGCAGCGGCACACCGCTCGGCAACCATGGCGCGCAACCTGGAGTTGGCGGCGACACCGCCGCCGACCAGGAGGTCCGCGACTCCGTGCGTACGACAGGCATCGACGGCCTTGCGGCTCAGCACGTCGCAGACGGCCTCCTGGAAGGAGGCGGCGACATCGGCGACGGGAACCGGCTCGCCGGCCCGCTCGCGGGTCTCCACCCAGCGGGCGACCGCCGTCTTCAGCCCGGAGAACGAGAAGTCGAACCGGTGCCGCTGCAGGTCCCGCGGCCCGGTGAGACCGCGCGGAAACACGACAAAGGCCGCGTCACCTTCCGTGGCCGCACGGTCGATGTACGGGCCACCGGGGAACGGAAGGCCGAGCAGCCGCGCCACCTTGTCGAACGCCTCGCCGGCCGCGTCGTCGATCGTGGCACCGAGCGGTGTGACACGTCCGGCCACGTCCTCGACGAGCAGCAGCGACGAGTGCCCACCCGACACGAGCAGCGCCAGGCACGGTTCCGGCAGCGGGCCGTGTTCGAGGGTATCGACGGCTACGTGCGCGGCGAGATGGTTGACGCCGTAGAGCGGCCGGCCGAGCCCGAGGGCGAGCGCCTTGGCGGAGGCGACCCCGACGAGCAGGGCGCCCGCGAGACCAGGCCCGCTGGTGACCGCGATCGCGTCGACGTCGTCCAGGCGTACGCCCGCATCGCCCGCCGCCCGCTCCAGCGCGGGAACCATGGCCTCCAGGTGTGCCCGACTGGCGACCTCGGGGACGACCCCACCGAATCGCGCATGCTCGGAAAGGCTGGAGGCGACCGCGTCGGCGAGCAGGGTCCGACCGCGGACGATGCCGACACCGGTTTCGTCGCACGAGGTCTCGATACCGAGCAC
>JBOHED010000579.1:0-4029 GCA_050700915.1 Actinopolymorphaceae bacterium
GACGTTCTCCAAGGTGGAGTTCCGGCTCAACGGCGCCGGAAACATGCCGGTCGGACGCGCCGACTACGCCGACCTGCTGCCGCCGATCGTGGTCACGTCGCCGCGGATCGGCGCGACGGTCACCAGCCCGGTCACGGTTTCCGGTACCGCGAACGTCTTCGAGGCCACGGTGAGCATCCGCATTCTCGACGCGTCGGGCGCCGAGATCGCGACCGCGTTCACCACCGCCACGTGCGGGACCGGCTGTCGGGGCAGCTACTCCGCCGCCGTCCGCTTCGCGGTCGGGCGAACCCAACCCGGCACGATCCAGGTGTACGAAGTGTCGGCGGAGGACGGCTCCCGGATCCACGTGGTCGACATCCCGGTCACCCTCAACCCCTAGCCAGTGCAGCAACGAATGTTGCTAGAGCGAATCCAGAAGCTCTCGGGGTGTGGTCGCTGGCGGATCGAGTTTGGCCTCGAGCAGATCTGCATCCCCGGTCACGAGCCTCCCTTCCGCAGCATCGGCCAGCGCGACGAGATAGTCGTCGCCTGGGTCACGCACGCGGCGTTCTGGTGGGCCGAGGTCGCTCTGGTGTTCGGCTCGAGCGCCGAGGGTCTCCACGAACGCAGCGGCCTGGTCGAGGCTGATCCAGCGCCGGAACTTTGGACGGGCGAGGACGGCGGTCAGCTCGTCGAGCAACTCCTGACAGACCACCGCTGTGAGGCGATCGGCCATCACGGCTTCGATTACCTGGGCATGAGCGCCGTACGGATTGATCAGGCCAGCGATCCACACGTTCGGGTCGATCACGACCCGGATCCTCGACGCCAGGACTCAGCCCGCCTTGCGGCGGCGCTCGGCTCGCGCGACGGCGAGTTCCTCGGCCGCGATTTGGGCGGCCTCTTCCTCGGTGGGAGCATCCTTGGGGCTGATTCCGGTCCAGATGTTCTCGACGGCTCGAGTGAATCCAAGGTGACGGCCCAGGGCTTCCTCGAAGATCTCGTACTCGCGCTTTCCTGAGCGCGCGGCAGCGATTTTGGCCGCCCGCAGCAGCGACTCCTCGATGTACACCGTGGTCTTCTTACGCGCCATGATCCCATCTTGACCGAAAAACCGAAGCATGCATCGGCCCCTGTGAAAGATGTCCGACTTTGGGGGAAAATAGGAGCGGCGATTTTCAGGAAGGGCAGCCGGGCGTCCAGTCCCGGGATGTCGGTGCAGCCCGCGGGTCACGGCAGGCTCGACTCCCTGGCCAGTGCGGTGGCGGCATCGGCCAGTCGCTCGGCCGATCCCTGGGCGAACGGGCCGCGCAGCCCGTAGTAGCGGTGTGCCTCCTCGACCTCGTACCCACCGAACGCATACTCGGCCGACGTCGGCAGGTATCCAGGGGATCCGTCGGTGTAGCCCGCGACGATCGTGACCCCGCCGCCGTCGCCAACCGCCGCCCGGATGTCCAACCCGGTCTGGGCGAACGGCTCGCCGGGCAGGGTGACGATCCGTACGCCACCCCACTCGAGAACGCCGACAGGGGCGGACCAGTGGCGCTCGCCCGTGCCGGCGATCCGCGCCGACCAGTCGATCCAGTACCGCATGAGGGCGGCGAGGCCGGGACTGGTAGCCGCGTCGTCCGCGACATGCCGCCATTCCTTGACGGCGGCAGCGCCAGGGTCGTCGGCGATGTCGAGATCGACGGCACCCCTGGTCGTGCGTACCGGACCCTCGAGCGCCTCGAGCGATGCGTCGAGTACGGCCGCCGCGATCGTTCCGCCGGCCTCCTCGGCGGCTTCGTACGTCCGCGAGTCCGACTCCTGCTGGGTGACGGAGGCGCTCGCCGCATGGCCGGTGTTGGCGTCGCCCGCGCACCCGGTGAGGAACACTGCCACCGATCCGGGATCGCTCGCTTCGACCAGTCGCCGCACCACACCCGGGTAGTCGGCGGTGAGCAATGTGTTGTCCGCGCCGAGCACGACCGGATGGCAGGCGTACGACATCACCACCGCCACGACCGAGCCGTCCTCGGCGACCAACCGCACCACCGGCAGAGTGCGGTCGACCGGACCGTCCGGGTGCCGCCGATTGCGGGCTACGTCGACTTCGGCGGCGTAGCCGGCAAGGACCCGCGCGGGCACCTGCCGGCGCGCGGCGGTCGCGATCGCCGCCACGCAGGCGTCCTCGAGCTTCGTCAGCCACCCGGTGTCGACGCCGCCGCCCAGCCGGCCCGGCACGCTGGCGGGACCGCCGTGGGTGTGCGTGGCGTGGAGGCGTACGCCGTCGGCGGGCAGCGGGCACCGCCGTGCCACCGCCGCGCAGAAGTCCTCGTGCAGCCCCACCACGTCGACCGTGACGACGGCCGTGTCGTCGACGCAGACCGCCCGCACCGTGATCGGGTCGTGGACGCCGGTCGCCGGGCCCAACCTGGCGGCGTAGCCGGACATCGTGGCGCCGGCCGGCGGCGTCACGTCGATCACCGCCGCGCCCGCGCGTACTGTCCGTTCCCCACTCATGCGCCCATCCTCCCGGAGCGCCCACCCTCCGGCGGCAGACGGTCGTGGCCCAGTTCCACGAGGAGCAGCAGTGCGCGGGCGATGTGGAACGGGTCCTTGACCGGGAGCGCAACGGTCGCCTCCAGCGGACTCCCGTCACGGCGGCGGATCTGGATCCACTCCCGACCGGGACCGGCCGGGAAGGTCGCCATCGTGTACGCATGGAGCCGCGCGTACCAGTCGGCGACGTCCGTCCGCCCGGTCTGCGCGCCGAGGAGAGCCAGCGTGTAGAGCGCCTCCGCATGCGGCCACCACAGCTTCGTGTCCCAGGTGTCGGCGACCAGCGCCTCGTAGCCGTCGTCCGTACGTCTACCACGCGGTTCACCACCGTCCCGGTCGACGAACCGGAACAATCCGCCGTGCTCGTCGTCCCAGCCGATCCGGCAGGCGTGCACGGCGACGTCACACAGGACGTCGAGACGGTCGGCGAGGCTGTCCGGCGCGAGATCCGCGGCGTGCCGGAGGAACCACAGGGCCTCGAGCACATGCCCCGGTGCCCGGTGCCGCGCGAGCATCGTGTCGTCGCGGCCCGCCACGAGCGGTGGCATCTCGGCGACGTCCGCGCCGCGCAGGTGGATGCGTTCGATCTGGGCGACGGCGTCGCGGACGATCTCAGCCGACGCCGCGGATCCCGTGGCGCGGTGCACCTGCTCGCCCACGCCGGTCAGGATCATCGGCAGCGCGAACGACGCGTGTCCCGCGGGCACGGGATAGGGCGCGGACTCGAACGTCCCGGCGGCGATGCGTTCCGCGGCGGTGGTGAGCAGCCGCTCGGCGAGGTCTCCCCACTGCTCGCCGTCCGGCGCCTCGACGAGGCGCTCGGCCTGGGCAAGGCCGGCGAAGCCCAGCGCGGCGAACAGGTCCGCGAACACGCTGGCCTCGCCCGCGGCCTGCTTCGGTTGCCCGGCGCGGTCGGTGACGAACACCGTCGTCCCGTCCGGCCGCACCGCGTGGTCGCGGACGAAGCCCGCGCTGGACCGGGCCAGTGCGAGGTAGGGCGCGGGATCGAGAGCGAGGACACCTCGGCTCGCGGCGGCCGCGACGCGTGCCGTCAACCACACCCAGCGGCCCTGCGACCAGGTGTACTTGTTGGTCGACACGCGGGTCGTCCCCGCGTTGTTCCAGCAGGTGAAGACGCCGCCGTGCTCGCGGTCGGGGCCCTGCCGCATCCACCAGGCGAGCACGTCGTCGACGAGGTGCCGCCCGATGGCCACGTCAGGCTCAGCCGGCTCGGGCATCCGCAAGCTCCGTCGTTCCTGCGTCGTCGGCGTCGGTCGACAGGGCGTCGACCAGCGCGGCGGCACGTACGTCGTGCCAGGGTCGCACCAGCCCGATCAGGACGTACACCACCAGCGCGACCACGACCGGCCCGCCGACCTGGACCGCCGTCACCAGGTCGGGCGCGAGCGAGGCGACCCAGGCGTCGATGACGTACCTCGTGACGACGAACGTCACCAGACCAGCCGCCCACGACAGGATCGCGGCGGACGGACCGCAGCGCCG
>JBOHED010000580.1:0-4318 GCA_050700915.1 Actinopolymorphaceae bacterium
GGTGTGGGCGGCCCTGTGGCGGGTGGCGCAGCTGGGGACGCCGGCGGAGGCGGGCCGTCCACACGCCGCGGTGGGCACCGCCATCGCCTACATCGAGTCGAATCTTGCCGGCGACCTCACGGTGCCAACCGTGGCGCGCGCCGCCGGGGTGTCGCACAACCACCTGACCCGGCTGTTCCGGGCGGAGACCGGCGACACCGTCGTGGGCTACATCCGACGACGCCGGATCGAACGCGCCCGGCACCTGCTGCGGGAGTCGACGCTGCCGATCCCGACCGTGGCGGCGTCGGTCGGGATCGGCGACCTGCAGGCGTTCAACAAGACCTGCCGGCGGTTGCTCGGTGCGGCCCCTCGCGCTGTCCGGGCCGGCGCGGGCCGCTGATCAGTGGTCGAATCTCGCCAGAAGCTCGGGGACTCGTCCGGTCGCGTGGGCGAGGGCGAGATGGTTGCCGTAGTCGCGTGACTCGACGATGAGGCCGTCGCGGATCCGCATCCAGAAGATGTTCGGCAGGCTGAACGTCTTGCCGGTCGTGGTGACAACGCCGTCGTAGACGAACTCCGCGACGATCACCTCCGGGTCGGTGGTCTGGTGGACTTCGATGTCGCGGGCGTCGAGCTTCAGCGGCAGGGGTCCGGCGGCGGCGAAGTGTGCACGAAGGGCCTCGCGGCCCTCCATCCGTTGGCCGGTGCCGAGAAAGGGGTGTTCGACGACCGTGTTCTCGGCATAGAGCGCGGGAAGCTCGTCCCACCGCTGCTGGGTGACCCCGTCGACGAGGGCCTGGAAGACTTCGCGTGGTTCGGGTGCTGGCATTTTGCGACTCCCTGGAACGTATCCCTGAAACCTAACCCTAGAATCGGAGTTGCTACTCCGCTTCATCATCCGGAGTGGACGCTCCGGTTGTCAAGTCGAGTCGTACGCAGGGAGACCGGTGAACCTACGCGCGGACGCCCGACGGAATCGGGCGCGGATCCTGACGGAGGCGGAGGCTGTCTTCGCGGCCGATGGGCTGAGCGCGTCGACCGAGGAGATCGCTCGTCGTGCCGGCGTGGGCGCCGGCACGATGTTCCGGCACTTTCCGACCAAGAACGCACTCGTCGAGGCCGTGGTCATGGAACGCCTGGAACGGCTCGTCGCCGTAGCGCGGACCCTCGAGGGCGATGACGCGTTCTTCGCGTACTTCGCCGACCTCGTTGAGAACGCCAGGCTCAACGCGGCGCTGCGCGACGCGCTCACGGGCGAGATGAGTCCGGCGATGAACGAGGTCAAACGGCAACTCGATGAGGTGGGCCGTGACCTGCTCCTCCGCGCGCAGGCGGCGGATGTGGTCCGGGGCGACGTCGGACCGGCTGACGTCAGGGCGCTCATCAACGGATGCCTTGCCATGGAACGCCTGGCAGAAGGCCCTCCCGGCCGGCTGACCGCGCTGATCAGCGACGCTCTACGCCTGCGCTAGGCGGGTGGCGCGTGCTGTGTCGCGGTGTCAGGACCGGCGGATGTAGTCGGCGAGTTGTTCGCGCTCGAACTCCAGTTCGCCGATCCGGGTCTTCACCACGTCGCCGATGCTCACGAGGCCGGCCAGGCGACCGTCGACCAGGACCGGTACGTGCCGGACCCGTTCCCGGGTCATCAGGCGCATGAGTTCGTCGACCGTGGCGCCCGGGTCGCAGCTGTGGACCTCGCGGGTCATGATCGAGGACACCGGGCGGTCGAGTACCTCCGTGCCGGGCGTGAGGTGGCGCACGATGTCACGTTCGGACGCGATGCCCTGGATAGTGACGCCATCTCTGCTGACGACGACAGCGCCGATGTTGTGCTCGGCCAACACGTGGAGGAGCTCGCGGACCGAGGTCTCGGGCGCGATCGTCACGACATGTGCACCCTTGCTCCGGAGTACTTCGCTGATCCGCATCACCGGCCTCCTTTCGCCTGCCGGTGCCGCCCAGCACCGGCTGGGGTTGCCCGTGTGCGCAGGCTAACTCTCCGGAAGCACGCTGCGGAATGCCTTCGGGCATGTCGTACGGAATTCTCACCGCACGCGGCTGCCCGGCCTCCCTGTCCGGTGATCATGAAGCTTGCCCCGGTGCCATAGCCCCGCTGAAGTTTCATGATCACCGGCGGCGGTCCCGGTCTGGGGCCGACAACCTCCAAAGAAGTGCTTGACGGTCGTCCCTTGTGGGTCCATACTCCCCAACATGTCTTTGGAGGTAGGTGCGCTCCGGGCGCTCGCCCATCCGATCCGGCTGCGGATCCTCTCCCTGCTCACCGGCACGGCGTTGTCGGCCGCCGAGATCGCCCGTGAGCTCGGCATCAGCCAGGCCAACGCGTCCTATCACGTACGCACCCTCGCGGCCGCCCGCTACCTCGAGGAGGTCGGCGAGGAGACGATCCGTGGCGGTATCGCCAAGCGGTACGCCTATGTGCCCGGCCACCCGAAAACCGAGACCAGGGGCGCCGATCCGGAAGATCATGCGCTGGTCTACCAGGCGCTCGCCGAGGAGCTCGTCCGCCGGTCGCGGCACTGGACTGCGACGCCGTCGTTGCCGCAATCCCTCACCGACGCCGAGCTGTGGGTGGACCCGGCGGACTGGAAGCGGGCGACCGAGCTGATGAAGGAGGCATCCCAGCTCCTCCACCGCCGCGCGCATCCGCCGCGTACCGAAGGCACCGTCCACGTCAGCGCGACGGTGGCGATGTTCCAGATGCGCGCAGACGCCTCGAGCCGCCCGTCGAGCGAGGTCGATGATGAGTAGCCAGGACGACTACCACGTGCCCGAACCACCGCACGGCAGGCTTCCCGGCAGGATCCTCGGCAAGGCGCTCGGCCGAGACGCACTTGCTCCGTTGCGGCACCTGCCCTTCCGCTACTACCTCGGCGCGCGGTTCGCGTCCCTGCTCGGCAACGCGATCGCCCCCATCGCGCTCGCCTTCGCCGTGCTCGACCTCACCGGATCTGCGGCCGCGCTCGGCATGGTGCTGGCGTCCCGGACCATCCCGATGGTCGTCCTCATGTTGTACGGAGGCGTCATCGCCGACCGGTTCCGCCGGCACGTCGTCCTGGTCGTCGCCAACGCGCTCTGCTTCGGGACGCAGGGCGTCGCGGCAGGACTCCTCCTGGCCGGTACGGCGGAGATCTGGCACCTGGCCGTGATCGAGGCGGTCAACGGCGCGGCCGTCGCGTTCACCCTGCCGGCGATGCAAGGGCTCATGCCGCACCTCGTCCCACGTGGTGAGCTCCAGCAGGCGAACGCACTGGGCGGGCTCGTCCGGAACGCCACGATGATCGGCGGGGCGTCGGCCGGCGGTGCGATCGTCGGCTTCGTGGGGCCCGGATGGGGACTCGCCGTCGACGCGCTGAGCTTCGGTGTCGCCGCGGCGCTGCTGACCCGGCTCCGGCTCCCGGCGACCGACCGGCCGGAGAAGAGCACGGTGCTGCACGACCTGCGGGTCGGCTGGCGCGAGTTCGTCTCCCGCCGCTGGGTCTGGGTGATCGTCGTCGCGTTCGGCGTGCTGAACGCGATCCAGGTCGGCGCACTCCAGACCCTCGGCCCGGTGATCGCGGACCAGACGTTCGGCCGGGTCGGCTGGGGCCTCGTCAACTCGGCGCAGGGGGTCGGACTGGTGATCGGCGGCCTCGTCCTGCTGCGGTACCGGCCGCGGCACCCGATGCGGCTCGGCATGGCCGGGATGCTCACCGCGGTCCCTGTCTACCTCGTTCTCGGGCTGGTCCCGTCGCTCTGGCTCCTGATGCTCGTCATCTTCGTCGCCGGCTTCGGCCTCGAGCTGTTCGGCATCGGGTGGGAGACGGCGCTCCAGCAACACGTCCCGCCGGAGAAGCTGTCCCGCGTCTCGTCGTACGACATCCTCGGCTCGTTCGTCGCGCTCCCGGTCGGCCAGCTGCTGGCGGGTCCGCTCGCCGAGGCATACGGAGTGCGGAACGTCATCGTCGCCGGTGCCGTGATCTACGCCGGAGTCGTCGTAGCCACCCTGCTCGACCGGTCGGTCTGGACGCTACGCCGCGCCGACGACCAGGCGCCGGCGAGCGTCGCGCAGGCGGCTCCCTCGAACGCCTGACCACGTGCCTCGCGCGACGGCGTCGTCAGTAGGTGGAGTCGTCAAGGAGCGCGAGCGCCTCGTCGTGGAGCAGGCCGTTGCTGGCGAGGGCGTGGTCGCCGTACGGCCCGGGCGCACCTTCGAGATCGGTGAACCGCCCGCCGGCCTCCTCGACCACGATCGAGACGGCCGCCATGTCGTGCAGGTTCAGCTCCGGCTCGGTCGCCACATCGACGGTGCCCTCGGCGAGCAGCATGTACGACCAGA
>JBOHED010000581.1:0-4814 GCA_050700915.1 Actinopolymorphaceae bacterium
CGACGAGGACGGCCGGGTGCAGGCGACCCGACTCGCTCTCGACTGTCTCGCGGCCGGTGCGCATGTCTGGATGGAGAAGCCGACCGCCGCCTCGAGTGCGGAGATCCGGCAGCTGCAGGAAGCGTCAACCGCCGCCGACCGGTTCGTCATGACCGGGCTGAAGAAGATCTTCACGCCGGCGATGGAGAAGACGAAGGCGATCATCTCCTCGCCGGAGTTCGGGCCGGTGTCGTCGATCATGGTCCGTTATCCACAGGGGATTCCAGCGCCGGAGCGGCGCGGGGACGCGCGCGCGATGGTCGGGTTCCTCGACCACATCTACCACCCCGGGGCCATCCTGAACTACCTGATGGGGCCGGTGACGCGGTTCAGCCACGAGTGGGAGCCGGTGGCCGGTGCGAGCACGGCGATGCTGCGGTTCGCCTCCGGCGCCGTCGGCACCCTCCACCTCGCTGGTGGCAGCGCGGCGACCAGTCCGCTGGAGCGGGTCGAGGTCGTCGGGCGCGGAACCAATGTCGTGGTGGACAACAGCGTCCGGCTCACCTACTACCGTCGCGGGGGCCGGCTGGCCTACGGGCGGTCGCGTTCGTACATCGTCGACGACGACAGCGCGCCGCTGACGTGGGAACCGGAGTTCTCTCTCGGCCAGCTGTACAACAAGAACCTCTTCTATCTCGGCTACGTTCCCGAGATCCTGCACTTCTGCGAGAGTGTCCAGACGAAGACCCCGCCCAGCAAGGGAACCCTGGACGACGCGCTGGCCATCATGACGCTCTTCGATGCGTACAGCCGAACGCCTCCAGGCACCGTCGTCGACCTTCCGCTCGACGACCCGGCGTGAGGCTCCGCGGCCGATCGGCACCTGGCCGGTTCGCGACATGAGCGCGGGACAAATGGCGGTGGTCGTCTATACGCTCAATTTCTGCGTACGCGAGAAAGGGCGAGGCCCATGAAACAGCAACCCGCCGCCTGGAAGACGGCCTACGAGCGGGACGGTTACCTGGTCGTCGAGGACTGCCTCGACGACAAGATGCTCGCGACGCTGCGCGAGGCGGTCGACCGGATCACCGACGACCCCGAAGGGCTGCCACCCCACCTGCGTTCGTACGTCCAACTCGAACGTGACTACGCCCGCGACGGGACCGACCGCCCGGACGCCGACCGGCTCGGCAAGGCCGTCCGCCTGATCATGGAACTCCCGCTCTTCGACCCCGTGTTCGCCCGGCTGATCTGCTACGAACCCCTGCTGGACGTGCTCGAAACTTTGTTCGAGAGCAGGGAGTTCCACTTCCACAACTACAAATGCATCAACAAGGAACCGCGGGCCAGCAGCTCCTTCGTCTGGCACCGGGACCTTCCGTACCTCTACCACTCGACGGCCAACCTGCTGACGGCGATGCTGTGCCTCGACGACATGACCGAGGAGAACGGCGCCACGGTCGTCCTGCCCGGCAGTCACCTGCTCGTCGACGAGAACGTCGCGGTCGGTGACCAGGACATCGACGAGGCCGACCTGCCCGCCGGCATCGAACGCAGGACGGTCACCTGTCCGGCGGGGTCGGCCGTGGTCTTCCATGTCAACATCCTGCACGGCGGCGGCGCCAACCTGTCCACGACGCCACGTCGCAACGTCATCGGCATCTGGGCCGGACCCGACACCTATCCGGTGGGGTCGGCGCGCTACGCCTACCAGGATCTCTACCCCCGCAGCGATGTGCCCGCGCGGCAGCGTCAGCTCCGGATGACCTACGACGGCATCGGCTGACTCACCCGGCTGGTGCGAGCTTTCCGGTGAACATCAGCAGGATGGCGAAGTTGTCGGCGTACGGCGAATTCGCCAGAATTGGATCGTCGTCCGCCGGCCAACTCTTCACCCGGGTGCCCTCCAGCGCCGGGTTGTTTCCGTACCTCTCGAACAGCGGAATGATCGGGAGCAGTTCGTTGAACGCGAGTGCCGCGGTCGCGACGTTCCGCTTCTGAGCGGCCTCGTCGAGCCCTTCTCCAGCGGCGTTGACGATCTTCTCGAGGTCGACCCGCCCGAAGGCGTCGGTGTCCTGGGTGAGTTCGAAGGCGATTCCCTTGCCACCCTGGTTGGCCGCGACCGGAATGTTGTGCGCGAACAGGTCGGTGACGAACGAGAAGTGCGGGTGCGGATGGCTCGATGACCCCCACGCCTGGATCGCCAGCTCGAACGCGCCCTTGTCGACGTCGATCGGCTGCTGGTTGGCGGTCACCCCGCGCGGGCGGATCGTGATCCCGAACTTCGTGAGCTGCCGCGCGACGTTGGTGCCCGACGTCGACCAGTCGGCCCACTCGGCCGGGAAGATGAGCGTGTAGCTCGCCTTCGTACCGTCCGGCTTCTGCCACGCCCCGCCGACCTTCTTCCAACCGGCCTCCGTGAGCATCGCCGCGGCCTTGTCCTGGTCGTAGGAATAGGGGTCGAGCTTGGCCCGCTCTTCCTCCGACAACCAGTCGGGGACCAGGATGTCGGAGAACCCCGTCATCGACTCGACGCCCACACCCGACTTGCCGAGGGCGAACGTTCCGTTGGCCTTGCGGTCGATCGCATGCGCCAGCGCGCGCCGCACCCGCACGTCGGAGAACTCCGGCAGCTTGTCGAGGTTGAACAACAGGGCCGGACCCGAATAGACCGGGGGACGGATCACCCGGACGTCCTTCTTGACGAACTGCTGCTCCTCGGCGACGGCGAATCCGTGGGTGGCGTAGTCGACCTCCTTCGACAACACCAGCGGAGTGATGTTGCTCGCCGACTCACCGGCGTACAACGTGATCGTGTCGAACTTGATCCGGTCCGCGGCGAAACCCTTGGCATTCTTGACAAGCGTGAGCTGTGCGTTGGTGATGCTGGTGAAGTCGTAGCGGAACGGACCGCTGGTCAGCACGTCACGCTCCGGATCCTTCGGACGGTACGACTGGAGGTCCTCGTTCAGCGTGCCACCCTCGTCGCTGTCGAGGTCCTTCCCGGACGCGAAGAGATCCTGGGCCCGGCGCGCAAACGTGCCGTACGTCGCGTCGGCCACGATCGGTGCCCGCAGGACGTAGCGCTCGACGACACTGGATGGATTGTTCATCGTGAACACGACCGTGTGCTCGTCGGGCGCCTCGATCTCGGTGACGAAGCCCCATTCGGTCTGCCGCATGATCCGTCGGCACCAGAACGTCGACAGGACGTCCTTGCTGGTGAGCGGAGATCCGTCGTTCCAGGTGAGGTCGGGCTTGATCGTGAAGGTGAACGTCTTCGCGGCGGCGTCGAATGCCCACGAGTCGGCCAGCAGACGTTCCCACTTCTTCTCCTGCCAGTAGTACATGCCTCCGGGCAGGAAGATGAGGTCCTGGTAGATGCTGCCGGCGAGGATGCCGTCGGTGACGCCGGCCATGATGTTGAAATGCCCCTTCGGCGGGACCTGGTAAGGCCAGGCGCCCACGAACTCCGCCGACCCGCCGCCGTCCGGGCCGCTTCCGCCGTCACCACCGCCGCAGGCGCCCAGCACCGTTGCCCCCGCCGCACTCATACCGAGGATCTCGAGCAGCCGGCGCCGGGACAGGCCGCCATGGCGGGAAAACACCTGGTGGCGGGGATTGGATGTCGGACTCATGCGTCCTCCCGAGCTGGAGCCGGCAGGCGCATCCAGCCGGTGGCAGCGTCGTACCAGGATTTCCGCCTGACGCACAAGCACATGCTCGAGGATGGACCAACTCCGGACGGCCGACAGGTCCACGGGACGGGGGCTGACGGAACCCGGGACGCGGGCGTGATCCCGTCGGGCCAACGAATCGGCCCGACGGGATCACGATGTCCGAAGAGAAGCGGTCAGTCCTTGTCGGTGAACTTCCGCTCGGCCGCGTCCTTCATGTCGCGCGCGGCGTCGCCCATCTTGTCGCCGGCCTGCCGTGCCTGGGCGCCCGACTGCTCCGAACGCCCTTCCTTCTCCGCTTCTTCGTTATGGGTGGCCTGGCCCATCTTCTCCTTGGCCATCCCCTTGATCTTCTTGACCTTGTTCTTCGCCTTGTCGCCCTTGCCCATGCCGAGGAACCCCCTCCAGGTGCCACAAGCCACGTCTAGGACTGGCGCAGCCTCATCACCAATCCCCTACCCGCCCGGGCCTTGATTCCATTCGCCGGGTCCGCCCGTCCGCGACCGACGGGAGCATTCGACGTGGTATCGGCGCACGTCACGTCGCCGGTTCGGCTGAATCCGGACTTGTGCAGTGCGTGGCCGTGGGCGAGGTTGACCACCAATCGGTTGCACGCCAGGGTGGCTGGCCACAGCCCGTACGCCGGACGGCCGATGCGGTAACCCCGGTTGTCCCGGTGTCCCGCCGTGGTGAGGGAGGGTCATGTCAGCGCTGGACTGGACCGTCGTCGGCGGCTACTTGGTCGTGATGGTGGCCATCGGGATGTGGGCGAAGGCGCGCATCCACACGCGATCTTCGCGGTCGTCACGCGCGACATCCTGCCGGCCGTGTGGCGGGGCATCCGCGGCATGGCCGAGCGGACCGAGCTCGTCGTCGGCCGGATCAGCGTCTTCACCTTCATCGCGCTGAGCATGGTCATCGCGCTCACCGCGGACAGCTTCGGCGGCGTCCTCGGGCTGATCATCCTGTGGTTCGGCGGTCTCGTCGGACCGATCGCGATCCCGATGCTGTTCGGTCTGCTTCCGGCTTTCCGGCGCTGCGGTCCGTCCGCCGCGATCCTGTCGTGGGCGGCTGGTCTGGTGACGTTCGTCGTCACGAGGTACGTCATCGACGCCTGGGTCGCCTCGCTCGCGCCCGACCTGGTGACGGCGGTCCAGG
>JBOHED010000582.1:0-5437 GCA_050700915.1 Actinopolymorphaceae bacterium
TGTCGTGGTGGAGCGGGAGACGTTCCGGCTCGACCTGGAGCTGCGGATCGTCGCCGGCGAGGTCGTTGCGCTGCTCGGGCCCAATGGTGCCGGCAAGACGACTGCCCTTCGCGCCCTCGCCGGCCTGCACCCGCTGACGGCCGGGCACGTCACCCTCGGCGGGCACGACCTCGACCGGCCGCACCGCGTGTGGATGCCGCCGGAGCTCCGCTCGATCGGCGTCGTCTTCCAGGACTACCTGCTGTTCCCGCACCTGAACGCCCTGGACAACATCGCGTTCGGGCCCCGTCGGCACGGCGTCGAGCGGCGACAGGCCCGTGCGCAGGCGGCGGCTTGGCTCGACCGCATCGGTCTTTCGGAGTACGCACGACGCAAGCCGCGGCAGCTCTCCGGCGGAGAGGCGCAGCGCGTGGCGTTGGCGAGGGCGCTCGCGGTCGACCCGAGCCTGTTGTTGCTCGACGAGCCGCTCGCGGCACTCGATGCCCGGACCCGGCTCGACACGCGCGCGAACCTGCACCGCCACCTCGCCGAGCATCCCGGAGCGACGCTGCTCGTCACCCACGACCCGCTCGACGCCCTGGTCCTCGCGGACCGGCTGGTCATCATCGAGGACGGTCGGGTCGTGCAGGTCGGTGACGCCGCCACGGTGACCGGTCAGCCGCGGACGGACTATGTGGCCCGCCTCGTCGGCCTCAACCTCTACCGCGGCCGTGCTGAGGGGCTGACCGTCGTCGTCGGTCCCGACTTCGCGCTCGCGGTGGCGGACCGCGTCGACGGCGATGCGTTCGTCGCTTTCCCACCGTCCGCCGTCGCGTTGCACCGGTCCCGCCCGGACGGCAGCCCGCGCAACACCTGGCCGGCCACCATCTCCGGTGTCCAGCGGCACGGCGACAATCTGCGGATAGGGCTGGACGGGCCGATCGTCGTGGCCGCCGATGTCACGCCGGCCGCGGCGGCCGCCCTCGACCTCGTACCCGGCCAGCAGGTCTGGGCTGCCGTCAAGGCCGCCGAGACCCGCGCCTATCCCGCCACGCCTGACATGGGGTGACCGGGCCGCCCGACTCGCCCCGGGGGGCGGACTCGCCGGACCGGTCGCCGGATGGGCCGGCGCCTCACTGCTTCCGTAGCCGGATCGCCATCCCGATCCCTTCCGTCGTGAGGGTGCATTCCTTGAAGGCGGACTGCTCCGCGAGACGGTGGAACTGGTCCGGTGCGTACGCCCGTCGCCGCAGCATCCCCAACGTCCGCCTGACCATGAAGGCGTTCACTCGGCTGAGCCGCATCCTCGCGACCTCCTGATCGATCTCGGCCGCCGAGGCGTTGCTGCGCAGGTCCTGGATCACGGCTGTCCCTCCACCGCGCAGCACCCGGTGCATCTCGTCGAGCGCGTCGATGGGGCGGGCGAAGTTCTTGAACGCCGCCTGACAGACCACCAGGCCGAACGACTTCGCCGCGAACGGCATGTCCGCGACGTCGCCATGGCGGAAGTCGACGGTCACACGCTCCTGCCGAGCGCGGTCGTTCGCGAGGTCCACGAACGTGTGACTGACGTCCAGGCCGGTGACGCGGAAATGACCCGTTCGGGCCAGTTCGATCGCGTGAAACCCAGGGCCCGGCGCCACTTCGAGCACGGCGGTGCCGTCGGGGAACTCGCCGGCAAGCTTGTCGGCACCCGTGCGGTAGGACTCCAGCTGGTCACCCGAACTGCGTTGCCGGGCGTACCACCGGGCCGTCATCCCCTCCATCTCCGGCACCAGCTTGCGCCGCCTCTGCCGGACGTTCGTCGTGTCGTTCATGGTCTCCTCCGGTTCGGTGAGGGTGCGTACGTCCGAACCGGTCCGGAGAGCGGAGCCCAGCTAGATGACCAATTCCAAGGGGGCGCCGGTGAAGCGAGTCGCGAGTCAGGCGACTTCCCCTTGGAATTAGTCATCTAGTCTTGCGGTCGCCACCTTGTGGCCGGGTTCCGTTCCGCGGTCCGGTTCGAGGTCGAGGACCCCGGCGTGGTGTTCCCGCACCCGCCGGGGTCCGTTCTGTTGGTTAGTCCTTGGTGCTTCCTCTCTCGGCGAGATCCTGGAACTCGGGCGGTATCCGACCGGTCTCGTGCCAGTCCCGCCATTCCGCGAGGCCGGGCAGCGATCCGGTCGTGAACTCGTCCAGGACCGACCGGATCCAGCTGGCTTCCGCCTCGCGAATCGCCAGGTCGTACTCCGACTCGACAAGGAACAGCCGTGGAACCTCGCGACTCGCTTCGGCCAGGGCGTCGCGTTGGGTGGCGATCTGCTGCTTCAGCCTGGTGAGCCGGTCGCGGAGCAGCTGGGTCGCCTCGTCCGGGTGGAGAACGCCGATCACGGAGAGGCCGGCCTCAAACCTCGGCTGCTCGCGTTCGGGGACGGCGACCAGCTCGCGAACCCAGTCCTCGAGCTCTTCGCGTCCTGCAGCGGTGATCCGGTAGAGGGTGCGCTCGGGGCGTCCGCCCTGGCGCTGGCTCTCGGTCGCCTCGAGCAGGCCGTGCTTCTCGAGATTCTGGACGACGGTGTAGAGCGAGCCCCACTTGATCTTCATGTCCTGGTCCTTGCCGCGGGCGCGAAGGACCGAGGCCATTTCGTACGGGTGCATCGGCCTGGACATCACCACCGAGAGGACAGCGAGGGCGAGCAGGTTTCCGACCTTGCGTCGCCTGGCCACGGTGTTCGCACCTCCCACGAATCCTCGTGAACGATTACTCGTCTACGAGCATACGGCCGCGAGCAGAGGTTGACAACAACACATCACTCCGCGCGGTGGAGATGCTCAACGAGCGCGAGGCGAGTCGCCCCGAGACACGTCCCGCCGGTTGGGCGGCCACGCAGGCGGTCGACATTCATGCAGGGCTGACGTTCGCGGCCCAACTCGACACGTCCACCCGCTCGCCGGACGCCTGCGCTGACGACGTGATCGCCCAGCTCGACCTCGACGTTGCTCGCCCTCCTGAGGCTCGGGGATGCCGGATGATCGAGAACGAGGCCCCCGAGTTTGGTCAGGACATGGTGGCCCTGCAGCAGATGGGCGCCGACCGGACGGCGCGCCGGCAGTGGCTTACCGAGCAGGCGGCGCACCTGCGTGAGCTGGCCGACAAGCTGACGGATCGCGAGTTTGCCCGCGACATCTACGCAGGAGCGGACGCTGTCGAGGCGATGCAGGAGGACCTCGAGAACGGCGACATGGCCTCCCTCGACAAGGGTATGCAGTCGCTGAAGGCGCTGTTCGAGAGCGCGGTGACGTTCCTCGACACCCACTGCGAGCGGTGGCTCGGGCCCGGCCAGTGGGGATCTCCAGGCACCAAGCCCACGGGGCCGACGGACTTTCCGACGGCAGATCTGCCGACAGATTTCCCAACGGACCTGCCGAGTGACTTCCCGACAGATTTCCCAACGGACCTGCCGAGTGACTTCCCGACGGATTTCCCAACGGACCTGCCGAGCGTGCCGCCGCTGCCGTCTGTCTCGCCGACGGAGGACCGTGCGGGCGTACCGTTGCCGAACCCCTCCTCACCCCGGGTAGGGCAACCCTTCACCGCCGTCGTGGCCAAGAACAAGCGGGTATGGATTCCTGTTCGGGTCACGCTGCAGGCCGTCGATTCACGCAGGTCCGGATTATCCGCAGACTTCGACGGGTTGACGGTGACACTGCTGCGTTACCAGGCGACCCATATCGGTGACCGCACAGTCACGTTCTCCGAGGATCCACTCCAGTTCAGCTTCTCGGTCAACGCCGGTGTCGTACCTGCGGGCCCGGTGCGGTTCGCACACAATGCACCGAACGCACCGGCACACTGCACGGCTAACGTCGAGCCATTCGCCTGGGCGCCGGGAAGGACAGTGAAGGGATGCACTGTCGCCATGCTTGACGACTCCCTCACACCTGACGAGGTGAGCTTCTCCAGCGGGCTTCCTGACCGGTGGGATTTCGTCGATTTTCAGTACCTCTGACCGGTGAGGGCAACGCGTCGCCGAATCCCCCGAATGGTCGCGACGGCAGCTTTGCGGCTCAGGACCAGTAGACGATGACCTTGTCGCCGACGCGGGCCTCGCCGAACAGCTGCGAGAGGGTGTCCCAGCTTCGTACGTTCACACAGCCGTGGGAGCAACCGTTGTAGCCGCGGGCCGCGAAGTCGTCGGAGTAGTGGACCGCCTGATGGCCGCTGAAGAACAGCGAGAACGGCATCCGGGTGTCGTAGAAGTGGGAGTACCCGTCGCGGACCTTGGCCCGCACCGTGAATGCACCTTCCCTGGTGGGGCTGGACTGGCAGCCGAAGCGTACGTCCATGGTCAGGCGGACGTTGCCGTCGACCACCCAGCGGAGGGTACGCGTCGACTTGTCGACACAGATCGCGCGACCGGTGGTGCAGCGGGAGTCGAGCGCCGATGCGTTGGACGGTGGCGCCGGCTTCGGCGGATACAGTTCGTCGCGCGTCGGCGTGTGTGTCATGGCCACGAGCCGGTCCCAGGTGGCGGCGTCGACGTATCCCAGCCTCGGCAGCCCGCGACGAGCCTGGAAGCCGTTGACGCCCTCGCGGGTGGTGGTGCCGTAGTAGCCGTCGACCCACTCGGTGGCGAGCCAGTCGAGCTGGTGCAGCCGCGCCTCGAGCTCGCGTACGTCGTCGCTGCGGTCCTCGAGTTCCATCAGGGCCGGCGGCTTCGGCTTCGGCGTGGACGTCGGCTTCGCAGTGGCGGTGGGCGTGGTCGCGCTGGGTGAGGCGGTGGGCGTGGGCCGCGCCGGTGTAGACCCTGACGGTGTGGACTCCGACGGCGTCGGGCTGGGCGTACGTACCTGCGGACGCGGGTTCTCCCCTGCGGCCGCACGGTCGGCAAGGAACGCGAAACCGGTCCCGTAGGCCACCCCGCCGAGGGCGGCGATGACCAGGACTGTCGAGGCGATCACGATGGTGAACGGGCGGCGGCGCATGGGCTCCCCCTGAAGTGGTACGACACATTCAAGATGCCGGGCGCCGGTGAAATGTTGCTCGTAACGATCAGTAAATCGGTCACGATCTGGCCAACTCCCGTAGGTGAGGAGATGGGCCGTTCCGGTGACCAACCGAGAAGGGTCGTACGTCGAAACGCCAAGGCGCCCTCGCACCTACAGCAGGTCGGCCAACCAGCTGGTGCCGTCGGCGTGGGCGTGCAGATCGCGCCACGGTGCCCAGGTGTGGATGTCGTCCGCGTCGGCGCCCCAGGGGTCGAGGCTTCCGGTGGCTTCGGCGTGGCGGAGCCAGTGGTGCAGGCCCCACAGGTCGCCGAGGACGGCGTACCCCCGGAGTCTGGCGCGGGCACCGGGCAGCTTCAGGAGGTCGGCCGCAGCATCGACCACCCGCCGTGCGGCGCGTGGACCACCTGGTTGGGAGAACACGGTACGAAGCAGGTGCTCCAGGTCGAGATCGGCCGGCGCGACACAGGCG
>JBOHED010000583.1:0-4311 GCA_050700915.1 Actinopolymorphaceae bacterium
GGACGGGATCTCCGCCCCCTCACTGTACGGCGCCCACGCACCGCGCCTTCACGCGGCGACTGTCTCGGCACGTGGTTGTGCGGTCCGCATGGTGGAGCGGTGGGCCTCGACCAGGGCGATCCCCACGAGGACGGTACCGAGGATCGGCGTCACACCACTGAGCAGCTGCTCGGCCGGACCGTAGGTCAGCTCGACGTCCCCGCCCCACGGCAGATGCTTGAACTCCGCCGCCGCGACCCAGACCACGAACGCGGCCGAGAAGCCACGCACCAGGGCGGGCAGGCCGCGGTCGACGACCACCGCGGCCAGGGGCACGACCCAGACGAAGTGGTGCGTCCACGACAGCGGCGAGGCCAGCAGGGTCGCTACCCCGCACAGCGACACCGCGAGGAGTGGGTGCCCACGCCAGTGCCAGCGCGCTGCCGCCCACGCCCCGGCGAGGGCGACCACCGCACTGAGCGCGAGGCCGACGTAGTAGACGGTCATGCCGTTGCCGGCGAACCGCAACGTCGCCGCGAGAACCGACTGGTTGAACAGGAACGACGTCGAACCCGTCCGGGTGTCACCGGCGAGCAGGAACTGCCAGAACGCGAGCGACTCCCGCGGCATCAGGACCAGACCCAGCAAGGTCGCCGCTCCCGCCGCGACGAGCGTGGTGCGTGCCGTCCGCCACTGGCGGGCGAGCAGGAGGTAGACGACGAAAAGGGCCGGGGTCACCTTGATGGCCATCGCCAGACCGGTGAGGACGCCGGGTGGCAACAGCCGCCTCCGCCCTGGCGGAAGGCGCGGACCGGGTACGAGGTCGAGGACGACCATCGCCATCAGGAAGACGTTGACCTGACCGAATCCCAGCGTCTCCCGGACCGGCTCGACGAAGAGGACGGCAGCCGTTGTCGCCAGGCTGAGCCACCAGCGGGTCAGGCCGAGCCGATGGACGACAGCGACCACCGCGACGGCTGTGACCGCGAGCCAGAGCGCCTTGAGCAGGACCGGCGTGAGGACGACGAGTGGTACGCACAGCAGGGCCGCGAACGGTGGATAGATGAACGCCAACCCGTCGCGCGGCGTGCGGGCGGTGAGGATGTCGCCGCCTTGGAGCAGGACCTGGCCGGTGTACTGGTAGACCTCCAGGTCGACGACCCGTGGATCCCAGGGCCAGAACCCTTCGAAGCGTACGGAGAACGGCGCGACCAGCAACGCCGCCAGGATCGGCAACGCCACCTGCAGGACGACGGCTACCCGGTTCCGCACCCGGTTTCTCCTTCCAGGGTCTCTCTCAGTACGCACCGGTCACGACGTTGGCGAGCGGCTCGCCTGCGACGTAGCGGCGCAGCTGTGCGCTCACGAGGGCGCGGCCCCGGGGAACGAACGCCGACGTGTTGCCGCCGACGTGTGGACTCAGCAGCAACCCGGGCGCGTCCCAGAGCGGATCCGTTGCTGGCAAGGGCTCCGAATCGGTCACGTCGAGCGCCGCGCGTAACCGCCCGCTCGAGAGTTCGGCGAGCAACGCATCGGACTGCACGATCGGTCCGCGCGCGATGTTGACCAGCAGCGCGCCGTCCTTCAGCTGGGCGAGGAACTTCGCGTCGACCAAGCCGCGGGTCTCGTCCGTCATCGGGACGAGCAGGACGACGACGTCGGCCGCGGGCAACAGGTCGGCCAGCTGTGCTGCGCCGGCAACACCGTCCCGGGCCGTACGCCCGACCAGGGTCACCTCGCACTCGAACGGCGTCAGCCGGCGGGCCAGCGCCTGTCCGATCGACCCGGCGCCGAGGACCACGACCCGCTTGTCGGCGAGTGCCTGCCTTCGACCGTCCGCCCAGCGATGCTCGGTCTGCGCATGGACGAACTCGGGGATCCCCCGAAGGGACGCGAGGATCAGCGCCACCCCGAGCTCTGCGGTGCTGGCGTCGTGGACGCCGCGCGCGTTGCAGAGGGTGACGCCGTCACGGAGATGCGGGCGTACGTTCTCCACACCGGCGGTCAGGGTCTGCACCACCTCCAACGCGGGCATCCTGGCGACCAGTTCCACCGTGTGGGGTCCGGCCATGTACGGAGGGACGTAGAACCTCACCTCCCCGAGCGACTCCGGTGGCGCGGCGCTACCGTCGTAGATGTCGATCATCAAGCCCTCGGGCAGCCCGGTATAGACGGCAGGTGGCTCGGGAAGCCAGACCTGCACGGGTGGGGACGCCGGACGCCGGACACTCTGCCTGCTCTCCACGGGCCATGACACTATCCGGCGCAGGTGCACGTTTCACACACGGAGGAGCCGCACGTGCGTCATGTCATCGTCGCCGTCGTCGCGACCACGGCACTTGGCCTGCTCGGCGCCTGTGCGGACGGGCCGGCGCCTGAGGGCACCGACCGTACGCCCGATTCGTCCCGGTCGGAGTCCCGCGCACCCTCCCCCAGCACGGAGAACGGCGACGACGACGGTGCCGCGCCGAGCGGGCCAGAGGCACCGCCCGCACCGCGTATCAGCGGCACCGTCGCGACGGACCTCACCTCTCCCTGGGGACTGGCGTTCCTGCCAGACCGCACCGCCCTGGTGGCTGAGCGTGACACTGCCCGGATCAAGCGGATCGCCCGCGGTGGCTCGGTCTCCACGGTCGGCACGGTCCCCGGTGTGGTGGCGGGCGGCGAGGGCGGACTGCTGGGCATCGCCGTGTCACCGGACTTCACGCGCGACCGGTTCATCTACGCCTACTACACCGCTGGGGACGAGAACCGGATCGTACGGATGCCGTACCCAGGTACCCGGCTCGGTCGCCCCGAGACCGTCCTCGACGGCATTCCCGCGAGCGGCATCCACAACGGCGGCCGGATCGTCTTCGGCCCGGACGGCCTCCTCTACGTCGGCACCGGTGAGGCGTCCGACGAGCCGCTCGCCCAGGACCGGGACTCCCTCGGCGGGAAGATCCTGCGGATCACGCCGGACGGAGACCCCGCGCCCGGCAACCCGTTCGACTCGCCGGTGTGGAGCTACGGGCACCGCAACGTGCAGGGGCTCGCGTTCGACGACGACGGACGACTGTGGGCGAGTGAGTTCGGGCAGGACACGTGGGACGAGATCAACCTGATCCGCAAGGGTCGCAACTACGGCTGGCCCGAGGTCGAGGGCGTCGCGGATGAGCAGGGCTTCGTCGACCCAGTAGCGCAGTGGCCCACCGACGAAGCCTCGCCGTCCGGTCTTGCGTACGCCGATGGCGCGTTGTGGATGGCAGGGCTTCGCGGCCAGCGGCTATGGCGGATCCAGCTCGAGGGCAACCGCGTGGTGGGTGAACCGCGGGCGTTCTTCACCGAGGACCTCGGCCGCCTGCGCACCGTGGCGCCGGCGCCGGGCGGCGGGCTGTGGCTCACCACCAGCAACACCGACGGCCGCGGCGACCCGCGCGACGCCGACGACCGGATCCTGCGCCTGTCCCTCAACCGCTGAGCTCAGGTGTGGCGTCGTTCGAGCTGGGCCGGATCGATCTCCGCTCCCACCTCCGGAAACGTCATGGTCTCGCCGGATGAGGCACGCGCGTGATCGACATACCGCTCGCCCTCCAGCCGCCGTAGCCAGAACGCCGGTCGACCACTGTCATCGGGTTCCACCACGAGATACCACGGAATCCCCGCCATCGCGTAGTCGATCGCCTTCTCGTCCTTGTCGCGCCGCCCACTGCCGGGCGAGACCACCTCGGCGACGAGGAGAACTCGGCTCCCTTCGAAGAGCTTCAGGTCCAGCTGTTCGCGGGTGACACGACATCAGGAATACGAATCCGGTCCCGGATAATGCGGACGTTGACCGCTTCCAGGACATCTAGCGTCAGGGGCGCTGCCGCCTCGAGCAGATTCGCGAGGCGGCGTGCCCACGTCTGATGAAACGCGCCCGGGTTTGGGTTCACGAGCAGGCTCCCGTCGACCAGCTCGACCCAGCGGCTCTCCGGGAGCGCCATGAACTCTTCTTCGGTCCACGGTCCCGGATGGCCGGCCCACACGTCGGAATCTCCCACCGTGACTGCACCCATCGCGCGACACCTCCGTAAGGACGCTCCCACCAGTGTGACATGACAGTCCCCCTTCGATCAGGAGTTCGAAGGGCCGGGCGAAGCGCCGACAGAAAGAGATCAAGTCATTTCTGGTTCACCAGGTCTTACGGGGTGCCGAGGCGCTCCAAAATCAGTTCGCGGACCCGACCGGCGTCGGCCTGGCCGCGCATCTCCTTCATCACCGCTCCGATCAGTGCGCCGGCCGCGGCCACCTTGCCGCCGCGGATCTTGTCCGCCACGTCGGGGTTGGCCTCGATCGCCCGGTCGACCGCCG
>JBOHED010000584.1:0-3745 GCA_050700915.1 Actinopolymorphaceae bacterium
TTCCGTGATTCGTCCCCGGCGGGGGGTTCGTTCCATAGTCGTCCTCGACCACAAAAACAACAGGGAGTTTCCACAATTTGGCCAAACTCATGGCCGAACGGAACCCGTCCTCATCCGCCGCCGCCCGGTCGACGAGGGACGCCGCGATCTGGCCGCTGCGGCGTTCCCGGAACGCGAACGCCCGGCCGAGGGCCGACAGGTAACCCTCCGACAGGGTGAGCGGGCTGGTCCAGCGCAGATCTTCGGCCAGCCAGGCGTCCGGGCCAGGTCCGCCCGCGGCGGATGCCACACTCGTGATCCCGCCGGGCCGGTTCCCCTCGTCGGTGGTCCGCGGGTACTGGTGGCGATGCGCCAGGCCGACGGTCTCCTCCGCCAGGCGGTGAAGGTCGTAGCCGCGTGCGACCGCGAGCTGGTGCGGCCGGGTCACGGCCGTCACGGCGTCGCGTGGTCTCAGGTGCGCGGCCACCCCGGCGGCGACAGGCTCGCGCCCGACGAACGCCAGTCCCATAGCCTTGGCCCGATCGTCGTCGCGGAGGTTGGCAGGTCCTTCGTCGCGGTCGTTGGTTCGATCGTCGTTGCGGACGTCGGTTCGATCGTCGGCCGGGACGTCGAACTCACGGCGTACGCCGTCGTCGAAGGCCCGGACCAGGATCATCTGGCGGTACAGGTCGACCCGAGTGGCGTCGTCGAGCGTCGGGTCCTCGGACATGGCGGCAACCTCCTCCCTCCGTATGGAAACCGCCGCCGCAGCTGAGGGGTTGCGCCGTACCGCTGATTCGTACGACATATTCACCCGGCGCTCAGTCGTGCACGGGCCCCTCGTGACCGCGATGCTCCACCGACTCGATCTGGAACGTCGAGTGCTCGACGTCGAAGTGGTGGGCCAGGCAGCTGCGGAGTGCGTCGAGGACGGTGCCGGTGTGGCCGCCGGTGATGGTGGCGTCGTCGACGACCACGTGGGCGGACACGACAGGGAGGCCGGACGTGATCGTCCAGGCGTGCAGATCGTGGACGTCGAGGACGCCAGGGACGCACCGGATGTGGTGGCGTACGTGAGCGAGGTCGACGCCCTTCGGCGCGGTCTCGAGGAGGACGTCGACAGCCTCGCGAAGGAGTACCCAGGCCCGCGGCAGGATGACGACCCCGACCGCGAGGGAGGCCACCGCATCGGCCGCGACCCAGCCGGTCACCGCGATCACGACCGCGGCCACGACGACCGCGACCGAGCCGACGAGGTCGCCCAGCACCTCGAGGTAGGCGCCCCGGGTGTTCAGCGATTCGGCCTGTGCCTTGTGCAGCAGGAGCAGGGACGCCGAGTTGGCGACCAGGCCGATCAGCGCGACGACCAGCATCAACGTCGACGCGACCTCCGGCGGCGCCAGCAGGCGCTTCACCGCTTCGACCAGGATGTAGAGCGCGAGACCGAACAGCAGGACGGCGTTGATGACGGCCGCGAGGATCTCGACCCGCTGCCAGCCGAAGGTCCGCCGCGTGGTCGGCGCGCGCTGGGCGAGCGTGGCGGCGATCAGCGCCATCGTGACGCCCGCCGCGTCGGTCGCCATGTGACCCGCGTCGGCCAGCAGTGCCAGGGACCCCGACAGCACAGCGCCGACCGCCTCGACCACCAGCACGGTCAGCGTGAACGCGAGGACGGCGACCAACCGGCGCCGGTGAGTGCCGGTCACCGTGCCGTGGTTGTGCCCGTGACCCATCGCCCCGCTGTCTTCCGTACGCCTGTTCTTCCGTACGCCTGTTCTTCCGTACGCCGGTCTCTCGTACGTCGTCGTACCCAGTCTTTCTACCCCTGGCGGGATCGGGTCAGAGGGCGAGCAGGGCGGACCAGACCGTGAGCCGGTTGATCAGGTCCGGCAATTCCTCGATCTGCTCCCGCGCCCGGGCCTCTGTCTGCATCGGCTCGCCCGACCGGTGGTCGCCGAGCCCGAGCGTCACCTCCAGACGTTCGGCGAGGCGGGTGAGGCGAAGCCCCACCCGGCGGGCGATCACGGCCCGGCCGGTTCCCGGAGCGATGCCACCCTCCGCGGTGTACGCCGCCAGCGACCGGCGCAACGTGGCCGCGTCCGGTGCCGACCGGCCGAGCGCGGCGAAGACCAGCAGGACGTGCGCGGCCTCGAGCCGAGCACTGTCGGGACCGGAGGTGTCCCAGTCGATGAGGACCGGCCCACGCTCGGCCATCAGGATGTTCCACGGCTCGACGTCGCGGTGGGTCACCACGTAGCCGCCGGCGTCGGCGAACGCCTCGGCGATCCAGCGCGACGCGTCGAGAATGTCGGTCAGGTGTTTCCGCAGTGCGGGAGCCCACAGGCGCCCCTGCGCCTCGCCGTCCGCGAGCCACGCATGCCAGCGGACTGCCGGGAACACGCCGTACCACCGCGGCTCCGGGGTACTGTCGAGCGGTTCCAGCTGGTGCAGCCGGGCAAGCGTCGAACCGAGCCACTCCGCCAGGTCGTCGTTCTTGTCGATGGGGCGATGCCGGATCCATTCGTACACGCGGAACACGCCGAACCCGTGCACGCGGGTCGCGCATCCGAACGCGGGGCTGCGCGGGTCGATCGGTCGCGGCGCGTCGATTCCGGCGTCGGACGCGCGGATCTCGAACGCCATCGCGCGTTCGAGGTCGGGCCGCCACTCCGGGTCGGGGCCGACCCAGATCCGCTTCACCAGGAAGCGCCCCGCCATGGTGGCGAGTGTCCAGGTCTCCTGGCTGCCATGGTGAACGGGGACGAGCGGCTCGATCGGCCGGCCGAGGTCGAAGGCCTGGGCGATCATGGCCGCTGACGGCGACGGGGGATGCGGAGTGCGGGCCTCGGGTGGGGATGCGGACGGCGGCGGGGGCGGGGGCATCCGATCACGCTAGCGACCGCGCTCGTTCGAGTCGACCAACGCCGAGCGGGTTGCTCATCGCGATGCGTCACGTGGGCGCCCGGGTGAACGTCGTGCTCGCCGACCCGCCCGGTCGGCCAGTCCGTCAGTCGACCAGTCCGTCAGCCGGCCTGGCAGTCGACGAGCACCTTGACGACGCCGCCGCCGGACTCCAACGCGTCGAACGCGTGGTTCACCTTCTCCAACGGCACGACCCGTGAGATGAGCGACCGCACCGGCACCTCGTCGCGCCGCACCAGGTCGACCGCGGTGTCGAAGTCGGTCCGGTCGTAGACCCGCGTACCCACGATCGACAGCTCGCGCAGGAACACCTGGTTGAGGTCGACCGGCACCGGATCGGGGTGGATTCCCACGACGACCATCCGCCCGCGTACCCCGAGGACGTCGATCGCCGTACGCACGCCAGCGGCCGCACCCGACACCTCGAACGTGACCGGCGCACCGGCGCCCGAGGTCCAGTCGTCGACGTACGCCGCCACGTTTTCTGCCGTCGGGTCGAGCGTGGCCAGCCCGATCTCCTCTGCCACTCCACGCCGGTGCGGGTCGGGCTCGACGAGGAGGACTCCCGCGCCCTCCGCCTTGGCGACCCGCGCGATCAGCAGACCCACCGGCCCACCGCCGACGACGACGGCCCACTCACCCTCGCGCAGCTCAGCCCGGCGTACGTCATGAACGGCGACCGCCGTCGGCTCCACCACGGCGGCACTGTCCAGCGGCAGGTCGTCGGGAAGCCGGACGACGACATCGGCGGGTACCGTCCACCGGCCCTGCATCGCCCCCGGCAGGTCGACACCGATCACCTGGAGGCGCTGACAGACGTGGGAATGGCCGGCCTGGCAGGCGG
>JBOHED010000585.1:0-4741 GCA_050700915.1 Actinopolymorphaceae bacterium
GGCTCCCGCCATGGACGAACGCATTCTCGGACGCACCGGTCGCAAGGTCAGCATCGTCGGTCTGGGTGCCTGGCAACTGGGTGGCGGCTGGGGCGAGGTGAGCGACTCCGACGCGGCGGCGACGCTCACGGCGGCCCTCGACTCCGGCATCACCTTCATCGACACCGCCGACGTCTACGGTGACGGACGCAGCGAGCGACTGATCGGGGAGTTCCTGTCGGGGCGCCCCGACGCAGGTGTCACGGTGGCGACGAAGATGGGCCGCCGGGTGGCCCAGGAGCCGTCCCGCTTCACGCTGGACAACTTCCGGGACTGGACCGACCGCTCCCGGGAGAACCTCCGGGTCGACACCCTCGACCTCGTCCAGCTGCACTGCCCGCCGACGCCGGTCTTCTCCTCGCAGCAGGTCTATGACGCCCTCGACACCCTGGTCGCCGAACACCGGATCGCTGCGTACGGCGTCAGTGTGGAGAGCTGCGCGGAGGCACTCACGGCTATCGCCCGGCCGGGTGTCGCGACCGTCCAGATCATCCTGAACGCCTTCCGGCTCAAGCCGCTCGAGGAGGTCCTGCCGGCCGCGCGGGAGGCCGGCGTCGGCATCATCGCGCGAGTGCCACTCGCCAGCGGACTGCTGTCGGGCAGGTACGACACGACCACGCACTTCGCCGCCGACGATCACCGGACGTTCAACCGTCGCGGTGAGGCCTTCGATGTCGGCGAGACCTTCGCGGGGGTCGACTTCGAGGTAGGGCTCGCCGCCGTTGCGCGTCTGCAGCCGCTGGTTCCCCCCGAGGCCACGATGGCGGAGTTCGCCCTGCGCTGGATCCTCGACCAGCCCGGTGTAGGTGTCGTGATCCCCGGTGCCCGTCACCCCGCACAGGCGGTGTCCAACGCCCGCGCAGGGAGCCTCCCGCCCCTTCCCGAAGCCACCCACCAGGCGGTCCGCGCCAGCTACGACGAACTGATCCGCCCGCAGGTGCACGACCGGTGGTAGTCCTGGCGCCCTGAGCATCTCACCCGTTGCGGAGGGAGACTTCCACGACAATGCCCTCGACGCTGGCGCTGTCTGGTGGAGGGGGAGCGCAGTGCGCGACGAGGTGGGTTCTGCGGCAGGTCGTACACACGCAGGTCGTACACATGACGGTCGTACACATGCCGGTCGTACGATCCGGTGCCGGTGGGTGGCTGGCGTCGCCGCGGCGGTGTTGGTGGTTCCGGGGTTGCTGGGGTGCGGAGGTGGCGACACCCCCGAGCGGACGGACGCCGTCGACGCCACCCCGCAGGCCTCTGTCTCGGTGTCCGCCTCTGCCGCGGCCAGACCGAACCGTACCCACGCGGATGCGTGCGCGGAGGCCAGGCAGGCGCGGAAGTCGCTCGACTCGCTGATGCGACGCGACTTCTCCGGCGTCAGTGGAGCCCAGGCTGCGATCGTGCGCCTCCAGAGCGACCTTCGCGACCTCCAGGGCGCGGCCTCGGGCGAGTTGAAGCGACAGGCCACCGCGCTATCGGCGCAGGTGTCGGATCTGCAGAAGGCCGTGACCCGGTTCCAGGGCGGCAAGGGTGGAGCGGACACCTGGCAGGCGGTCAGGTCGTCGGCGGAGAAGGTCGCGGCGAGCGCGGGAAGCATGCGGCGCAGCCTCGCGAGCGCCTGCCCCGAACGCTGAGCCAAGGGGTGCGGTCCGTCACTCAAGGCGCGCCCGCCACTGGCGCTTCGTGCCGACACCTGTCCGGGTTAACGGAGCCAGGTCTCCTCGTGTGGATGGACCAGGGCGGTCGCACCTTCGATTGCGAAGATCTCCACTGTGGCGCCTTCCGGGATGACGAGGGACGAGTCGTAGGGTCGGGCCGTCCACTCCTCACCGCCGATGCGTACTCTCCCCGCGTGTCGGGTGATCTCGTGCAGGACGAGGGCCTCCCGTCCGACCAGGGCCGCCGCACCGGACCGCATGAGCGGTGCCTTCCGGAGGACCTGTTGCCCCAGCGGGCGTACGAAGACCACCAACAGCAGGACGCTCACAACGAACGCGACCAGCTGGAACGGTGCCGTGACCCCGAACCCGGCGACCAGCATGGTCACCAGAGCGGCGCCGGCACCCATGGCCGGATAGAGGGTGAGGCTGCGAAGCTCGGCGAGTCCGAGCAGCAGCGCGATGATCAACCAGACGATCCACGCATCCATAGCTCACCTGCTCTGTGGGCATGCCACAACCGCACTCACGACGGTAGTCAAGAAGCGGCGTCGGGGAGTGGGAACCGGCCGGTGCGGATCGTGGGTTACCGGCCTCAACCAGGACGAGATCGGACCGACTGCCGGCATGTTGTCCGACCACTCTCCGGTCAGCGTGATCAATCGGGCGCCCGAGGGAACGCCAGCCGGGCGACGGCCGGCACTGGTCATGCATGGTATGGAACCGGCCTGGTCCAACTGGTACCGTCCGGGTGAATCGGTGACAGGCGTGACCTCATGGGGACAGCCGTGACCTTCGGCGTGGTCGTGTCGATCCCGCACAGCTTGTGACAGCTGAGGACGTTCCCTCACCTCTGGTGAGGTTCCGGCGGAGGAGTGGGTCCATGGGCGAGTCAGGGTCAGACACCGCGGCGAACACCTGGTCGGGCTTCACGTCGCGACGCGGATTCCTCAAGGCGGTCGGTGCGGCGGGCGCGTTGCTCGGTGGTGGCGCCCTGCTCAGTGCGTGCAACAGCGGCGATGGCCAGGGCGGCTCGTCGTCGGATGTGACCCTGAACGTCAGTGCCGACGGACCGTACGGCCCGATGCCGACGAAGAAGGAGCAGAAGGCGTCGATCGGCAGCCGTGCGTACGCCGAGGCACTTCAGGCGTGGCTGAAGAAGAATCCCGGCGTGACGTTCAAGCGGGTGAGTGTCAACGTCTGGGACCAGGAAGCGATCACCACGGCGGTGACGGGCGGCACGGCGCCGGCGGCCTATGTCAGCAACGTGATCGGGAGTTGGGACGCAGCCGGTATCCGCTCGGCCTTCCTGCAGGGCCTGGCCGCCGAGGTGACCGACCTCGTGGAGGAGAGCAAACTACTGCCGCGCCTGTCCGACTACGCAAAGCCGATCTGGGAAAAGATCTGGACGGTCAACGGCAGCTACTACGCGGCCCCGTCGTCGTACAACGTCGGCGTCGGTATCCACTACCGCAAGGACCTCGTGAACGAGCTCGGCCTGAAGATGCCTGCGCCAGGATGGACGTGGGCCGACGTCCGCGAACTCGCCAAGGGTATGACCGAGGGCAAACGCAAGGGCATCGCGTTGCAGAGCTGGGGACTGCAGGGTGGTGTCTCCGCGGAGGGGCTCGGCCTGCTGTCGGAGATGCCCGCGCCTGACACGTCGTGGAACTGGTCCTGGGACTACTCGTCGAACCTCGACCACTGGGCGCAGATCATCGGCGAGATGCGGGACATGCGGTTCGAGGACCAGTCGGTGATGGCCGACATCACCTTCGGCGACGGCGAGATCTGGAACGCCTTCATCCGCGGTGACGCCTGCATGCACATGAACACCGTGGTCTTCTACACCGCCGAGCCGACGGCGGACAGCACCCACGTGGCCCTGGCGAAGAAGCTCGACAAGCCGCTGGAGGAGGTCGTCGGGTGGGCGCCGCCGCCGGTGGGGCGCAACGGGTACCGGCCGGACCTGTCCCAGGGGCAGATCGACGCGACGTCGTTCAGCCCGGATCTCGATGACGACGCGCTGTCGGCCATCTTCGATCTGCACGTGTTCATGATCGGCGAGGGTTTCGTCCAGCAGAAGAACATGCTGTACGACGAGACCAAGGATCTGAAGCAGGTCTACAACTTCGACAAGATCACGCCGGTGCTGAAGGACACCCTCGACGGGATGCCGGGATCGCCGGACGAGGCATGGGGCACGGAGTTCATGGACACGGTGCGTGCGGCGGGCGACCACGAACTGATGCCCAACACCGCCTGGTTCATCCCGGTCGAGGAGCAGGTCGGGCCGACCTCCGAAGCCGTCGACGACGCCTTCTCGAAGTGGTGGTTCGAACGCGGCACCGTCGACATCGCCGCTGACCTGAAGCGGATGGAGGACGTCCGCAACACCCAGGCGCAGAGCTTCACGTCCAGCGTGGCCGACGAGGAGTTCACGGCCGGTGCACGGAAGTACTACGAGGATCACGATGCCTTTTGGCAGAAGAACGCCCCGGAGTTCTACGAAGGTGTCTTCCGCGACTGGTACGCACAGAAGATCCGCCCCGCCCTCGGCGCGTGAGACACACCTGCTTCGGATGAGGGGACCCCTGCGCCGATCGTCGTTCGGATGAGGGTGCCCCTGCGCCGATAGGTTCGTATGAGGGGGACCTTCATCCAAGGGCGGTTCGGATGAGGGTGCCCCTGCGCCGATCTTTCCTTCATGAAGCGGCGACGTCAGTGCAGGCGTACGCGGGGGTCGAGCACCGCGTAGGCCAGGTCGACGAGGAGATTGGCGGCGACCACCGCCACTGATGCGAAGATCACGATGCCGATGATGACCGGCAGGTCCTGTTGGGTGATCGCGTCGACGGCCGTCTTGCCGAGTCCATCGATACTGAACACGGTCTCGGTGACGATGACCCCGCCGACGAGTTGGCCAAGGTCGATCCCGAACTGCGTGACCACCGGCGTCAGTGCGCTACGCAAGCCGTGCCGGTAGACCACCCGGCTCTCCCGGAGCCCCTTGGACCGGGCGGTTCTGATGTAGTCCTCGCCCAACACGTCGA
>JBOHED010000586.1:0-8037 GCA_050700915.1 Actinopolymorphaceae bacterium
CGCGTCGCACTCGGCGTCAACGCGACCCCGGCCGCGGTTGCCCAACTGCAGAAGGAGTTCGGCACCGACCGGCCGATCACCGTGCAGTACCTCGACTGGGTGGGCGGTCTCGCCGTCGGCGACTTCGGCCAGTCCTACGTCACGCACGAGACGATCGGGCCCCTGGTGGTCGACCGGCTCGGCGTCACCCTGTGGCTCGTGGGATCGGCGATGGTGGTGGCACTGCTGCTCGCGGTGCCCGTCGGTACGGTGATGGCGGTCCGACACCGCCGGCTGTCCGGGCTCGCACTCTCGACGCTGAGCCAGCTCGGCATCGCCGTTCCCGCGTTCCTGGGTGGGATTCTGGCGGTCGCGTTCTTCTCCGTACGCCTGGACTGGCTGCCGTCGGGTGGGTGGGTGCCGCCAGCGGAGGATCCGGTGGACTTCGTCCGCCACCTGGTCCTTCCGGTAGCCGCGCTCGGTGTCGCGCAGGCGGCCGTCCTGGCACGGTACGTGCGTTCGGCGATCCTCGACGTGCTCGGTGAGGACTACCTCCGCACCGCCCGCGCCAAGGGGCTCACCCCCGGCAGAGCCCTTGTGCGGCACGGGTTGCCGAATGCCGCGATCCCGGTGACGACCGTGCTCGGCCTGCAACTCGCGACCCTGCTCGTGGGCGCCATCGTGGTCGAACGCGTCTTCGTCATCCCCGGGCTCGGCAGCCTGCTGCTGGACGGTGTAGCAAACCGCGACCTGCTGCTAGTACAGGGCGTGGTCATGGTGATCGTCGTCGTGGTCCTGATCGTCAACTATGCGGTCGATCTCTGCTACACCGCCGTTGACCCGCGGTTGCGGGTGAGCGGGTGAGTGACCTCGGTGTGCCGATCGACGCTCCGCCCGTTCCGGCGCGGGGGCGACGTGCACGGCACGCTGTCAACCCGCCCTTGCTTGCCGGTGCCATCCTCGTGGGAGCGATCGTCGCCATGGCACTGCTGTCGTACGCCTGGACACCCCACGACCCGTTCCGGGTCGAAAGCGGCCGCCGGCTGCTGGACCCCGGCAGTGCGTACTGGCTCGGCACCGACAAGTTCGGCCGCGACATCGCCAGCAGGCTGCTCGGCGGAGCGCGGACGACGCTGTTCGTCGGCCTCGTCGCCGTCGGGACCGCCGCACTGATCGGTACGCCACTCGGCATCGTCGCCGGAATGACCCGCGGCTGGGCGAGCGCGGTCCTGCTCCGCGTCACCGACCTGGCGCTGGCCTTCCCGGCGCTCCTGCTGGCCGTCATGTTCGGCGCGGTCTTCGGTGCGAACACGGCGACGGCGATGGTCGCGATCGGGATCGCCACCGTGCCGGCGTTCGTCCGGATCGTCCGCGCCGGAACGTTGCGGGTGATGGCCACGGAGTATGCCCTCGCGGCCCGGGCCGCCGGTCGGGGCCGGTTCGGCATCGGTGCGCGACACGTGCTTCCCAACGTCCTCGGGCTGCTGATCGTGCAGGCGTCGGTGTCGTTCGCGATCGCCGTCCTCGCCGAGGCCGGTCTCTCGTTCCTCGGCTTCGGCACCGCGCCGCCCACGCCGTCGTGGGGACGCATGCTGCAGGAGTCGCAGGAACTGCTGTTCACGCGGCCGCTGCTGGCACTGTGGCCGGGGCTCGCGATCGTGGCCGCCGTCCTCGGCTTCAACCTGCTCGGCGACGGCCTGCGCGACCGCTTCGACCCGCGGATGGAGGAGCGGTGAGCACGTCTCCTACCCTCGCCGGCGGCGAACCGGACGTACGCAAGGACGTCTTGACAGTCACCGGTCTCGGTGTGGAGCGGCGAGGACGGCCACTCGTGCGGGACGTGACCTTCACCGTGGGCCCGGGTGAACGCGTCGGCCTGATCGGCGAGTCTGGTTCGGGCAAGTCCCTGACCGCGCTCGCGCTGATGGGCCTGCTGCCCGACGGCCTCGCACCGGTCGGGTCGGTCCATCTCGCCGACTCCGACCAGGAGCGAGGCGGCGCCGAGCTGGTCGGTGCCGGCGAGCGCGCCCTTTCCCGGGTGCGTGGCCGGCGCATGAGCATGGTCTTCCAGGAGCCCATGTCCGCGCTCAACCCGGTGATGCGGGTCGGTGCCCAGCTCGCCGAGGCCGTCCGCATCCACCATCCTGCTGGCGATCGGGCGGCCGGCGATCGGGCGGCGGGCGATCGGGCGGCGGGCGATCGGGCGGCGGGCGATCGGGCGGCCGCGTGGTCCAGGGCCGTGGACCTTCTGGACCGGGTGCGGCTGCCCGACCCGGCGCGGACCGCCCGTGCGTACCCCCATCAGCTCTCCGGTGGGATGCGACAGCGGGTCATGCTCGCCATGGCTCTCGCCAACGACCCTGCCGTCCTCATCTGCGACGAACCGACAAGTGCGCTCGACGTCACCGTGCAGGCGCAGGTGCTCGACCTGATCGGGGACGGGCCGTTGCGGCGCGACGCCGGGCTACTGTTCATCTCCCACGACCTCGCGGTGGTCTCGACGGTGTGCAGCCGACTGCTGGTGATGCGGGCGGGCGAGATCGTCGAGAGCGGGCAGGTCGCGCAGGTTCTGTCCCGGCCACGCCATCCCTACACCCGGGCGCTGGTCGACGCCGCCCGGACCCGCCGCGATCCGGGCCCGGCACGACGGGACGATGCAGCGCGCCCGCCCGTCCTCGAGCTGCGACGGGTGACGCGTACCTTCCGCCGGCCCCGAACCGCCCTGCTGGCGAAGCCACCTCACGTGCGTGCCCTTCACGACGTGGACCTCCAGATCCGCCCCGGCCAGCGGTTCGGGATCGTCGGCGAGTCAGGCTCGGGCAAATCCACCCTGCTCAGGCTCCTGGCCGCACTCGACCGACCGAGCGGCGGGTCGATCCACTTCGCCGGTACGGACATCGGTCGTCTCCCCGAACGCCGGCTGCGGTTCGTCCGCGACGACGTCCAGATCGTGTTCCAGGATCCGGCAGGCTCCCTCGACCCACGGATGCGGGTGCGGGACATCGTCGCCGAACCCCTGATCGCCGGCGGCCGGCTGCGTCGGGTCCGCGCACACGCCGCGCGCGTCGACGAACTCCTCACCGCCGTCGGTCTCCCGCCCGACGCCGCCGACCGCTATCCGCACCAGTTCTCCGGCGGTCAGCGTCAGCGCATCTCCCTCGCTCGCGCCCTCGCACCGTCGCCCTCGGTGCTCCTCGCCGACGAGCCGGTCAGCGCGCTCGATGCCTCCATCCGGGCACAGGTCCTCGACCTCCTGGCCTCGCTCGCGGATGCGTACGACCTCACGCTGGTCCTCGTGTCCCACGACCTGCACGTCGTACGCCAGGTGTGCGACACGGTGGCGGTTCTCCACCGGGGCGAGATCGTCGAGAGCGGCCCGACCGAGGAGGTCTACGCACGTCCGGCCCATGCGTACACGCGGGCCCTGCTGACGGCGGTTCCCACCCTGCCCGGTTGAGATCGGGCGTCACCGCCGCTCGGCTTCGCTGATCGCCCAGGCGGCGTTGACGAGCCCGATATGGCTGAACGCCTGCGGGAAGTTGCCCAACAGTTCACGGGTGCCCGGCTCGACCTCCTCCGCGAGAAGCCCGACGTCGTTGACACAGGAGGCCGCACGCTCGAAGACCGCACGGGCACGGTCGACCTGACCGGACAGCGCCAGCGCCTCGGCGAGCCAGAACGTACACAGCAGGAAGGTCCCTTCGGTGCCGGGCAGTCCGTCCACGCCGTGACCATCGCTTCCGGCCCGATCGAACCCGGCCCCATCGCCTCCGTCCCCATCGACCGCGGGGCCCGTCCGGTAGCGGTACACCAGGCCGCGGTCGTCGGTGAGCCGGTCCTCGATCGCGTCGATCGTGGCGAGCATGCGCGGATCGTCGGCGGGAAGGAAGCCCACGATCGGGATGACGAGGACGGAGGCGTCGAGGGCGTCGGACCCGAAGTACTGCGTGAACGCGCCCTCCGACTCACGCCAACCCTCGCCGACCACGGTCTGCCAGATCTCGTCGCGCACCCGCCGCCAACGGTCGATCTGGTCTCCGGCCTCCAGCGCGTCGGCGAGCAGGACCGCCCGGTCGAGAGCTGCCCAGCACATCAGCTTGGAGTAGAGGAAGTGTTGCGGTTCGCCGCGTACCTCCCAGATCCCCTGGTCGGCTTCTCGCCAACGCTCGGCGGCGAGGTCGGCGCAGGTACGCAGGAACCTGCGGGTGTCGGCGTCGATGTCGACGATCTGGTCGGCGAGCCGGTGCGCGGCGGTGAGAAGCTCGCCGTAGACGTCGATCTGCTGCTGGGCCCACGCGTCGTTGCCGATCCGCACGGGTCGGCTGTCGCGCCACCCGCGTAGGTGGTTCAGGGTGCGTTCGGTGAGGTCGTGTTCGCCGCCGACGCCGAACATGATCTGCAACGCCCTGTCCTCGGTCAGCGATGGTGCGGCCGTCGCCAGGAAGGTGAAGAAGTCGCTGGCCTCGTCGGGGCAGGCCGCCACCCAGAGAGCGTGCATCGTAAGGCTCGCGTCGCGAACCCATGTGTAGCGGTAGTCCCAGTTGCGCTCGCCGCCGACGCTCTCGGGAAGGGAGGTCGTCGCCGCGGCCACGATCGCGCCACTCGGCTGGAACGACAGGGCTTCGAGCACGCGCCCGCTGTGGTGCACCAGGTCGCGCCACGGACCCTCGTATGCCTGGTGGAGATCGGACCACGAACGCCACGCCGCCACCGTTTCGGCAAGCCGGTCGGCGATCTGGCCCTGCTTCCAGATCCGTGCCGGCGTCTCCTCCAGGGTCGATCGGTGCAACCCGAGCCTGACCGTCTCTCCCGAGTCGAGCGAGGTGGATCCCCGGACGCCTCCACCGTGTGGTTCGAGCATCAGGGGCGAGGACAGCACGAGCCACTCGGCGCCGCCGCGACTCGTGACGCCGCCCTCGACCGCGGACAGCAGCGGAGTGATCAGTCCGTACTCCGGACGCGGCCGGTACTCCACCTCGATCTCCACCGTGCCCTCGAGGCAGGTGACCTCCCGGGCGACCACGTGCGGTGCACCGACGCCCAGCAGGTGGCCCCCGTTGTGGCGACCGAGCAGGAGCGCGTCGGTGAGGACGACCGTCCCGCGAGGCGTACGAAATGTCGTGTCCAGCACCATGGTCCGGTCTCGGTAGCTCCGGGTGACGGTGTAGGGCGCAACCGGCCGGATCGCCCAGTGGCCGGCGTTCTCGTCGAGGAGCCGCCCGAAGATCGACGGGCTGTCGAAACGTGGGAAACAGAGCCAGTCCAGTGATCCGTCCCGGCTGACCAGGGCGGCCGAATGCCGGTCGGAGAGCAGGGCGTAGTCGGCGATCGGCGTACTGCTCATGCAGGTCAGGCGATCACCGCCGACCCCACGGCTGCCAGCCCCAAAGGTCCCACCTGATCCTGCCGTCAGGTGGCGTGCCGCTCCCAGTCATCGGTCCAGCGCTGGAGATCCGCCAGCGCGGTCGGGTTCGCGGCATATCGTCGGGCCAGGTCACCGAGCATCGCCCGGCCCGCCCAGGCCAGGCAGACCGGTGGGATCGATCGCGCGACCTCGCCATAACCCGTGGTCCAGCCGTCGGCCAGGGTGGCGAGCAGGTCGCGTTCGTACGGCTGCAACGTCGCGAACGTCGGCTCGACCGTGAGCAGGGTGAAGGTGCGGGCGATGTCGAGCAGCGGGTGACCGGCCCGGGCGTTGTCCCAGTCGAGAACGCCGCTGATCCGGTCGCCGTCGACCAGAAGGTTGAGGCCGTGCCAGTCCAGATGGAGCAGTGAGTCGCCCTGCGGCAGACCGTCGACAGGGGTGACCCCGGACGTGGGCCAGCCCGCGCTTCCGCCGTCGACGACACCGCTCAGTCCGGATGGCGCGGCCAGCAAGTGCAGCGTCCGCTGTGCCTCTCCCATCAGGACACCGACCCGGTGCGCGTCGGCCGGGTTCGTTCGTACGGCATCGAACACCGCGACGCCCGGAAGCCACGACAGGAGCAGGACGGCCCCGTTCTCCGTGGCATCGCACCGGAGCACCTCCGGTACGGGCAGGCCGGCCTGATCGGCGACCGCCATCACCGCCTGCTGGCGGGCGATCGTGACAGCGGATCCGGTACGGAGCGCGAACGTGCCTTCCGGCGCCGTCACCCTCCACAGCTGGCCGGTGGCTCCCCCCGCCGGCTCGGCCGTCGAGTCGGCGGGGAGGCCGACAGTGCTCAGCAGCATGGGCAGGTCCGACGCCGCATCGGCCTCAGCGGACGACATGACCGGTCTCCCGCAGGCGCGCCTTGACATCCCCGATCCGGAGTTCGCCGAAGTGGAAGACGCTCGCCGCGAGAACGGCATCGGCACCCGCGTCCACCGCCGGTGGGAAGTCGTCCGGTGTGCCCGCGCCGCCGCTCGCGATGAGCGGGATGTCGACGACGGCCCGGATGGCTCGGATCATCTCGATGTCGTAGCCGGTCTTCGTCCCGTCGGCGTCCATCGAGTTGAGCAGGATCTCGCCCGCGCCGAGCTCGGCTCCTCGCGCGGCCCACTCGACGGCGTCGATGCCGGTGCCGCGGCGACCGCCGTGCGTGGTGACCTCGAAGCCGGACGGCACCCCGGCGCCGTCATCCGCACGCCGGGCATCCAGCGAGAGCACCAGTACCTGCGAACCGAACCGCTGGGCGATCTCGGCGACCAGTTCGGGCCGGCCGATCGCGGCGGTGTTCACGCCCACCTTGTCCGCTCCCGCGCGCAGCAACCGGTCGACGTCCTCAACCGAGCGGACGCCGCCACCGACGGTCAGGGGGATGAAGACCTGCCCGGCGGTCTCGCGTACGACCTCGTAGGTGGTCTCCCGGCCATGAGCGGAGGCCGAGATGTCGAGGAAGGTCAGTTCGTCGGCGCCCTCGGCGTCGTAGACGGTCGCCATCTCGACCGGATCACCGGCGTCGCGGAGATCGGCGAAGTTGACGCCCTTGACCACCCGGCCGGCGTCGACGTCAAGGCACGGGATCACCCGCACGGCGAGGCTGTTGCTCATGTGGGAACCCTAACCGGCGGGCGCCCCGGGCCGGGATCGGCCGCTGGCGGTCAGAAGGACCCAATGCGGTTGAGGCGGTCCGATCTCGCGGTCATGGTGAAGCAACTCTTCCCCGGACGGTGGGCCGGGCGTTCACCTCGCCGCCATCACCGCCGCCGAGGCTGAGCGCACGTGTCATCACAGGGAGGGAACCAGATGCCCGCACTTGCCCGGATTGGCGTGACCGCGGTTGCCGTCGCAGCGACGGTCACCGCGCTGAGTGTCGTCCCGTTCGTTCGCGGTGGTGAAGACGCGGGTGCCGACACCCGACCCGCCGCGAGCGGCGACGATGTTCGTATGAACCAGATCCAGTTCATGGGGGCGCACAACGGCTACCACCGCGAGATGCAGGGGGCCGAGCTGGCCGAGTCGTTGAGGATCGACCCGGGCCTGCCGGGATGGGCGTACTATTCGCACGCCTCGATCCCGGATCTGTTGGAACGGCAGAACGTCCGCCACGTCGAGCTCGATCTGCTGCCCGACCCGGAGGGCGGCCTCTACAAGTATCCGCTCCCCCGCCAGCGCGCCGGCCTCGGCCCGATCGACGACCCGGACATGGCGGAGCCCGGCATGAAGGTGCAGCACGTGCCGGACGTCGACTACACGACGACCTGCCGGACCTTCGTCCGCTGCCTGACGCAGGTTCGCACCTGGTCGAAGGCCAACCAGGGACACGTGCCGATCATCGTTCAGGTTGAGCTCAAGCAGACCGACGACCGGTGGGAGCAGCTCGGCGGCGCGGTCAGCCCGCCATGGGACGCCGCGCTGCTGGATGCGGTCGACGCCGAGATCCGGTCGGTCTTCACCGAAGATGAGCTGATCACCGCCGACGATCTCCGCAGGCCCGGTCTCACGCTGGAGGAGTCGGTGCTGCGACACGGATGGCCGACGCTGTCGTGGGCTCGCGGCAAGGTGCTGTTCTTCTTCGACAACGGCGGGTCCATCCGCCAGATGTATCTCGAAGGCCGGCCCAACCTCGAAGGCCGGGCCGTGTTCACCCGCGG
>JBOHED010000587.1:0-5594 GCA_050700915.1 Actinopolymorphaceae bacterium
TCGGCGAGGATCCGGCGCAGGTCCGGATGCCGGATCGTCGGTCGCAGCATCAGTTCGGCCGACAGCGGCGTACCCGGCGGGTCGTCGCGACCAGCGACCGGCGCGAACCTGGCCACGAGGTCGGCGACCGCGCGCTGCGGCCGGATGAAGGCGGCCGACTCCGGTTCACGGCGTTCCAGCTCCGCATGGACCTGCTCGACGCCGTAGCCGCGCTTCTGCGTGTCCCGCTTGATCTTCCACTGCCGGCGGATGTCCTCCGGAGGATCGAGATAGACGGTGATGTCGAAACACGCCCTCGTCAGCCGGGAGTGCAACGGCAACAGCCCTTCGACGATGACGAACTCGCGCGGCTCGACGAGTTCGGGCCTTGCCAGCTTGCCGGTGTCGTGGTCGTACACCGGCTTGAGGATCGGCTGGCCCGTCGCGAGCAGCTGCAGGTGCTGCTCCATGATCTCGACGTAGTTGCACTCTGGGTGCAGTGCGGTGAACGGGAGGTTCTTGCGTTCCTCTCGGTCGTACCGGTGATAGTCGTCGACACAGATCCTGGTGACGCGTTCGGGCCCGAGCGGGCCCGCAAGTCCCTTGCTGAGCGTCGTTTTCCCGGCCGCACTGTCGCCGGCGATGGCCAGCATCGTGGGTCGTCCCGGTCCCGCCTGGTGACGCCCACGCTGCATCCGGATCAGCTTGTGCGGCATGCCGTCTCCTCCCCCGTGAGCGATGACGAAACATGGCCGACGCACCCGATGTGTAGGGATTCACTGGCGAAAGGGACAACCCGCCCCTACGCCCACAGGCCTGCTCCGCACGGCTGCTCTCGACCTTAGGTCCGACCCGGCGGCGCCGGATCCCCCGCGCGGGGGTGCCCGCGGGGTAGGAGCCCTGGGTAGTCCCGGGTCACCCGCTTTCCACTCCGGGCCGGCATCCCTGCTCCTACGCTCGTTCCATGGGCAACCAGCCGCTCCGGATTGTCATGGTCGACGACCATGAAATGGTGCTCGAAGGGCTGAAAGCCGTTCTCGCCCGGTTTCGTGGGCGGGTACGCATCGTGGCGCAGTCGGTGTCCACCAGCGACGCCGAGCCGTTGATCGCCGCGCTCGATCCTGACGTCGTGGTGTCAGACGTACGCCTGCGCGGTTCGGCCAGCGGGCTCGATTTGTGTCGGCGGCTGGTCGAATCCGACCCGAGGCGGCGCGTCGTCCTGCTCAGTGCATACGACGACGAGCAGTATCTTTTCCAAGCTCTCCGGGCAGGTGCGGCAGGTTATCTGTTGAAGTCCATCGACCGGGAAGACCTCGTCAGGCAGCTCGAACGTGCCGCCAGCGGCGAAACCGTCGTCGATCCCAGCATGGCGGGCAGAGCGGTCGCCGCGGCCGCGCGGTTGCAGGCCGGGGAATTCTGGCCAGGTGCCCATCTGAGCCTCACGCAACGCGAGAGCGAAGTTCTCGGCCTCGTGGTCGCGGGCCTCTCCAACCGGGCGATTGCCGGCAAGCTCGTCGTCGGCGAGGAGACCATCAAGAGCCACGTACGGGCGATCTTCCGCAAACTCGACGTGAACGACCGGGCCGGCGCGGTCGCGGTCGCGCTCCGCGAGGGCGTCTTCCAGTGATGCCGGCGCTGGTCGACGTTCTCGAGGCGATCTCGATCGCTTCACCGGTTGACGTCCTGACTGCCCGGGTGGCTCCGCTCGTCGCCAGGTTGACCGCGGCCGACGCCTGCCTCGTCTTCGTACGCGACGAATCCGACGGGTCGATAGCACTCTCGGGCGCGACACCACCGTTCGACCGGGACGTCGGTCGCGTCAGTTTGCCCCATGGGGATGGACCCGCTGGCTGGGTGGCGCGGCATGACGGTACCGCCATCGTCGCCCGGTGCGAAGCCGGCGCCCGCGACGGTTCGTTGCCGGGCCTGGACGTCGACGGCTACATGTCTTTCGCGTCGGTGCCCATGGCCAGTTCGCCGGGCGGGCTGGCCGGCGTACTGCGGGTGTATGCGCGGGCCCGGCGTGAGTTCACCGAGCAGGACGTCCGGTTGCTCACCTCAATCGGTGGCCTGATCGCGGGGGCGATTCATCAGAACGTCCTCCACGGTCGTCTCGCCGCCAGTGACCGCGCTCACGAGCGTTTCACCGAGCAGGCGATCGCGGCGCAGGAAGCCGAGCGGCGCCGGCTCGCCGCCGACATCCACGACGGCATCACCCAGCGGCTGTGCAGCCTACGCTTCCACCTGGATGCCGCCGCCGACGCGTTGACAGCGGAACCCTCGTTTGCCGCCGAGCAGTTGCTGGTCGCACGTACGCTCGCCCGCCTCACGCTCGACGAGGCACGGGTGGCCATCAACGGTCTGCGGCCGCCGGTGCTGGATGACCTTGACCTTGCCGACAGCCTCGCCAGCCTTGCGCGCCCAGCGCGCACGATTGCCGGCGTCGAGGTTCTCGTGGACGTCGACGAGTGTGTTCTGCCCGGGCACGTCGAGGTTGCGCTCTACCGGATCGCGCAGGAAGCCTTGCAGAACGTCGTCAAGCACGCCTCGGCCTCGACCGTCCGACTTCAGCTCCGGCGTACCGGCGACTCGGTGGTCCTCGAGGTCGCTGACGACGGGCGTGGCTGGGACAGGGAAGGGGGAGCCCGGTCCGGCGCGGCTGCGGATCCGATGCGCGCGGACGACCCGGCCCGTGGAGGTTACGGGCTGCAGGGCATGGCGGAACGCGCTGAACTGATCGGTGGCGGGCTCACCGTGACCTCGCGACCTGGTCGGGGTACGACCGTTACCGCCACCGTTCCTCTCACCTGACGCTCGGCACCCGGTGGTGGTTATGCGCCGGGTGTGGCACCGCCGTCGCCACCGGTGACGATGGCCGTGACGGCGATCTCGACGCGCATCTTCGGGTGGCCGAGGCGGGTAACTCCGACCGCCGTCCAGATCGGTGCGTGGGTAGGGATGCGCGTGCGGAGTTCGCCGGCCACACTCGTGAACTCGTCGTGGTCGAGCTCGGTGTGGTAGGACTGCACGCTGATCACGTCGGCCCAGGACGCCCCGGCCGTCTGCAGTGTCCGTTCGACGTTGTCGCACGCACGGACGATCTCGTCGTGGCGGCTCTCCGGGAATTCCCAGTCGTCGGACCATCCGCCCTGTCCCGACGTCTCGATCCGGCTGCCGATCCGCACCGCCTGCGAGTAGTAGAGCCTGGCGAGCTGGTCATCGCCGTACCCCGGTGTCACGAAGAACTCCGGCCGTGTCATCTCACTCCTCCATGCCCGCGGAACGCATGCGGTCGCGCGGACCTCGATGTGCATCCGGGGGCCGAGGGACAGGCCGACCCTCGTCCAGATCGGCGCGTGTGTCGGCATGCGGCGGCGGAGCTCGGCGCTCATCACGGCGTCGACCTCGCTCTGCCAGTCCGCATCGACGACGTGGTACGAATGCACGCCGGTCACGTGCTCCCACGTCACGCCCGCCCCGCGCAGGACACTCTCGACGTTGTCCAACGCCTGAACGACTTCCGCGCGTACCGTCGGTGGATAGTCGCGGTTCTTCGTCCAGCCACCCTGACCGGACGTCTCGACCCGAGAGCCGACGCGCACGGCCTGTGCGTAGCTCGACGAACCGAGCTCAGGGTCCGCCGGCTCGGGGAAGACCGGTCCGCCGGCACTCGGGTCGGAGCGTGCGGGCATCAACCGCCGCTGCCGTACGAACGGGTGATGATCTCGAGGAAGTGACCGCTCGGGTCCTCCCAGTAGACCCCCCGACCGCCGTCGTTGGTGTTGAACTCCCCCGGCCGGTTGCGCCCCGGGTCGGCCCAGTGGTCCAGGCCACGCTCGCGGATCCGGCCGAAGATCTCGTCCCACTCCGCCTCCCCGACAAGGAAGGCGTAGTGCTGCGGCCGTACGGGCCCGTGGTCGTCGGCGAAGTCGAGCGAGACATCGTTCGAAACCTGGACGACCATGAACGGTCCGTACGACGTGGGTGCGTCGAGGCCGAGGATGTCGGCCAGGAACGCGGCGGACTCCTGCTTGTCCTTGACGTTGACGATGGTGTGGTTGAACTGGACCGCCATGGTGCGAATCCTCCCCTTGTCCGGCGTGCGCAGGCGCGCGGCCCGGCACACAAGCGCCGTCGCTAGCGCTCGCTGCCATCCTGCCCTGCGGAACCGGTTTCGAGAACAGCCGCTCCGGAAATCTCGAAGTGTTCCGGCGGCGGAGCCGGGAAGGCATCCTCAGGAACGGCACGGGAGAAGGCGTTGAGAGCCGGCGCGAGGCTCGTCTCCTCGTAGTCGAGATGCGCGGCCAGGAGTTCCGCCAGCCGTGCCAGTGCCCCAGCCGCGGCAGCCCTGGCCGCGGCGTCGCCAGGGAGGGCAACCAGTGCGCGGTCGGCGGCGTCCAGGTGCGCTGCCAGTGTGTGGTGCTCGGCGTCGAGCCGGTCGATCACCTGTCGGAACTCCGTGTCGTCACCCCGCCGCTCCACCAGCGTCGGGAAGAGCATCGAACTCTCCACCTCGTGGTGACCGTGGACGAACCCACAGAAGCTCGCGCAGTAACGTCGCAACGTCCAGCCGGGCGCCCGGAGGGACAGGGTGCCGAGCACCGCCGCAGCGGCCGCCAGGTCCTGCCCGCCCTCGGTGATCACCGCGACCGCGCGACGGAGCAGGGCGAGATCGTTGCGCATGCCCGTGTGCATCCGTACGAGTCGGGTCAGGGCCCAGCCCGCCTCGCCCGCCTTGTCACGTACGCCGGAACGGCCAGGACCGCGCGTTCCGTCAGGTCGCTCCGTATCCCTCATCACCATGTCACCTCAGGCTGTCCGCAGGTCGCCCTGTTTGCGGTACTCGCTGGGCGGTACGCCGTACGCGGCGCGGAACGCCCGGCTGAAGTGCACCGCGCTCCCGAATCCCCACCCGCCCGCGATCGCGCTCAGCGGCCGGGCCCGCAGCGTGGGGTCCATGAGGTCCCGGCGGCAGCGTTCGAGCCGGCGTTGCCGGATCCATCCGGCCACGGTCACGTCCTGTGCCTCGAACAGCTTGTGCAGATAGCGCAGGGAGATGTAGTGCGCGCTCGCGATGGTGCCCGGCGACAGGTCCGGATCGCCGAGCCGCTGCTCGATGAACGCATGGATCCTGTGCAGCAGCGCCTGCTGCCGGGTACCGATCTCGATGGTGTCGGCTCGTCGCATTTGCGTCGCCAGTGCCACCATGAGCAGGTCGATCACGGCCGATCCCAGGCGTACGCCCTCTGAGCTCCCACAGTCGTCGAGGTGCCGGGGAAGCTGCAGTGCGAGGGATGAGACGAGGGCGCCGACCCCGTGGTCGCCGGGTATCCGGACGCCGGTCAGCTGGGCGACCTCCTCGCCGCGCAGCGGCAGCATGACCCGCGGCACGGCCAGCGAGACGTGGCGGGTGGCCGAGTGGACGATGCGGGCGGTCCGGGACGGATCGAGCAGCATCAGGTCGCCGGGCCCGACGACGGACTCGCGGCCGTCGTGCTGGACGACCAGACGCCCCGCGGCCATCACGTCGATCAGGTAGACGTCGGGGTCGGACAGGCGGATCCGGGCCGGCGACCGCAGACACACTCCCGGCGGCATCGTCGCCTCTGCGACAT
>JBOHED010000588.1:0-2488 GCA_050700915.1 Actinopolymorphaceae bacterium
GCGGCGGCCTGCTGCGTCGCCAGGTCACGGGGGCGTGTACGCAGGCCGAGCGGCGCGATCCCGCTCGCGATCGCGCCGGAGGAGACGAGGACGATCTCGACACCGGCGGAACGGCGGCCGGCGAGGACGTCCACCATCGCGTCGATCCGGTGCGGGTCGATCCCACCACGCCGGGTCGTCAGCGAGGAGGAACCCACCTTCACCACCACCCGCTGGGCGCCGGCCACGTCGGCTCGGGGCTGCCCAGCCATCACCGACCCTCCATGCGCCGATCAGTACCGCGTGGGCCGCGCAGCAACTCCGCGCCGGTCTCCACCGACGGATCGAAGTCGAAGACGACCGCGTTGTCGTCGGATCCCACGGCAACCGCGTCCCCCGGCACGGCACCCAGCTGACGCAGGCGGTCCTCGACGCCCAACCGGTTGAGTCGATCGGCAAGGTAGCCGACGGCCTCGTCGTTCGCGAAGTCGGTCTGGCGTACCCACCGCTCCGGCCGCCGCCCGGTGACCCGCCAGATCTCGCCCTCGCGTACGACCGTGAACCCCGAGTCGTCGACCGCCTTCGGGCGCAGCACGATCCGGGTGGGCTCGGCCGGCGGTGTGGCGGCGCGCCGCTGCTGCACCAGCTGGGCCATGGCGAAGGTCAACCTGGACGTACCTTCCCTGGACGCCGCCGAGATGTCGTAGACGGCGTAGCCGCGGCTCTCCAGTTCCGGGCGTACCATCTCGGCCAGCTCGCGGCCCTCGGGCACATCCACCTTGTTCAGGGCCACCAGGCGAGGACGATCGTCGAGCCCGCCGTGCGCGCGCAGCTCCGCCTCGATCACCTCGAGATCGGTCAGCGGGTCGCGGCCGGAGTCGATCGTGGCGCAGTCGATCACATGACACAGCGCGCTGCAGCGTTCGATATGCCGCAGAAATGCGTGACCGAGCCCGCGTCCCTCGCTCGCGCCTTCGATCAGGCCCGGAACGTCTGCGACGGTGAAGGACGTATCCCCCGCCGCGACCACGCCGAGATTGGGAACCAGAGTGGTGAACGGGTAGTCGGCGATCTTCGGCCGCGCCCGTGACACCGCGGCGATCAGGCTGGACTTCCCCGCGCTGGGGAACCCCACCAGGCCGATGTCCGCGACGAGCTTCAGCTCCAGGACCACCGTCCGGCGCTCGCCCGGCTCGCCGAGCAGAGCGAAACCCGGGGCGCGGCGCTTCTTGGACGCGAGCGCGGCGTTGCCGAGGCCGCCGTTGCCTCCGGCCGCGACGACGTACGACGTGCCGGATCCGACCATGTCGACCAGCACCTCACCGTCCGTGCTCTTGACGACCGTGCCGTCCGGGACCCGCAGGACGAGGTCGGAGCCGTCGGCGCCGTACTTGTTGTTGCCCTGACCGCGCTTGCCGTTGCCGCCATGGCGGTGGGGCGCGTGGTAGTAGTCGACCAGCGTCGTCAGACCCGGATCGACCCGGAGGACGACGTTGCCGCCGCGTCCGCCGTTACCGCCGTCCGGCCCGCCGAGCGGCTTGAACTTCTCCCGGTGGACAGAGGAACAGCCGTGCCCGCCATCCCCGCCGGCGACGTGCAGGGTGACCCGATCCACGAACGACGGGACCGCCACGGCTCACCTCCCTCTCGTTCGATCCTGCATGCGTACGACGTGATCTGTGCGGTCGGTGTGCGACTCTGAAGCCCGCGCGTCCGGGCCCGGCGATGTGAAGAGGGGCGGGCCAGCAGGCCCGCCCCTCGAGGTCTCACTGCCGCCTTCGCGGCGTCATTCCGTGTGTCCAGGAAAGTGGCGTCACTCAGCCGGAGCGCCGTCGCCCGCGACGATGCTCACCACGCGGCGGCCGCGGCGCCGGCCGAACTCGACCTTGCCCTGGGACAGCGCGAACAGCGTGTCGTCGCCACCACGCCCGACGTTGATGCCCGGGTGGAAATGGGTGCCACGCTGCCGGACGATGATCTCGCCGGCGTTGACCAGCTGGCCGCCGAAGCGCTTGACGCCGAGCCGCTGCGAGTTGGAGTCGCGCCCGTTCCTGGAGGACGAGGCGCCCTTCTTGTGTGCCATCGGTCGACCTTTGCCTGTCGTTCGTGGGTGGAGCAGGATCCGCTTGCCCTGCCCCCTGCCGGTGTGGTGCTGACGGCTACTTCGTCTCGATTCCGGTCACCTTGAGCTGCGTCAGCTTCTGGCGGTGACCCTGGCGGCGCCGGTAGCCCGTCTTGTTCTTGAACTTGAGAATGGTGATCTTGGGACCCTTGGCCTGGCCGAGGACCTCAGCTGTGACGGCGACCTTGCCGAGCGCCGCCGCGTCGGTCGTGACGGACTCGCCGTCGACCAGCAGCACCGCGGGAAGCTGCACCGTGGCGCCAGTCTCCTCGGCCAGCCGGTTGACCTCGAGGACGTCGCCGACGACCACCTTGTGCTGCCGGCCACCACTGCGCACGATCGCGTACACCGCTCGTCTCACTCTCTTCGGAATCAAGCTCTTCGGGA
>JBOHED010000589.1:0-3722 GCA_050700915.1 Actinopolymorphaceae bacterium
GGCTCGGCTGAGGGCTGACGATTTCAACTTGCACGAGTGGGGCCGGGCTGACAGCGTGAGCCGGTGCCCGCCATCGTCGTGGAAGGTCTGGTCAAGCAGTTCCGCCGGGTCCGGCGCAAGACCGGGTTCCTGGGTGGGGTTCGTACCCTTTTCAGCACCGACTACGACACCGTTCACGCCGTCGACGGGGTGAGCTTCACCGTCGAGCCGGGCGACCTGGTGGGCTATCTCGGGCCCAACGGCGCCGGCAAGTCCACGACGATCAAGATGCTCACGGGCATCCTCGTCCCGACGGCCGGCAAGGTCGAGGTCAACGGCGTCGTGCCGTGGCGCGACCGCAGAGCCAACGCGCGTCGGATCGGGGTCGTGTTCGGCCAGCGCAGCCAGCTGTGGTGGGACCTCCCGCTGCGGGAGTCGTTCCGGGTGATCGGCGACCTCTACGACGTGGCACCCGCGGATCTGACCTGCCGGCTGGGCGAGTTCACCGAGCTGTTGGAGATGGCGGACTTCCTCGACACGCCGGTCCGTCAACTCTCGCTCGGTCAGCGGATGCGCGGCGACCTGGTGGCCGCGATGCTCTACGCCCCCAGCCTGCTCTACCTCGACGAACCCACGGTCGGGCTCGACGTGGTAGCCAAGGAACGCATCCGGGAGTTCGTCGCACACACCAACGAGACCCGGCGTACGACGGTGGTTCTCACGACGCACGACCTCGACGACGTCGAACGCCTGTGCCGGCGGATCCTGCTCATCGACCACGGCCGCGTGCTCTACGACGGTGACGTCGAGACACTGAAGTCGACGTACGCACCCCATCGTGACCTCGTGATCACGCTCGCCGAGCCGGGCGACATCGCGGTCCCGCTGGCCGATCAGATCGACCGGGACGGGGCGCGGGTGACGCTCCGGTTCCGCCCGGCCGAGGTGAGCGCATCGGATCTGGTGGCCGAGATCAGCGCGCGGTATCCCGTCGTCGACCTCGGTGTGGAGGAGCCCCGGCTCGACGGCGTGATCCACCGCATCTACAGCGCACGGGCACTGCCGGACGTGGAGCCCGAACGTGCTCCGTGACGCCCTCGGCCTCCGTGGCGCCGTGGGTCTCCATGACGCGAGGGGCCTGCTGGGCATCGCCAGGATGGGGTGGCGGACGCCGTGGGTCTACCGGTTCGACGCTCTCGTCGGGCTCGCGTCGATCGCCGTCCGGGTGGCGCTCTTCATTCTGGTGTGGCGGGCGTTGTACGTCGGACACGACACGGTGAACGGCGTGAACGAGGAGACGGCAGTCGGCTACGCGGTGCTTGCGCTCACGGTGGCGACCGCGCTGATGCCGTGGCCCGGAGCGGGAATCGCGCGGCGCGTCCGCCGGGGACTGATCGGGGTCGACCTCCTCCGTCCACCCGGGTTGGTGGCACAGACGATGGCTGGCCAGGTGGGGACCGGTGCGGCGATGCTGCCGCGTGCGGCCGTCGGGCTGGCGGTCGGGCTGGCCATGGGCGGCCTGGTGCCTCCCGCCGGGTTCGGCGCCGGCGTCGGCTTCGTCGTCAGCCTGCTGCTCGCTCTGGTGCTCGGTCACCTGCTCACGTTCGTGGTGTCGATGACGTCGTTCTGGACCCTCGAGATCGGCGGTCTGATGATGATCTACGGCATGGTCTCGACGTTCCTCGCGGGTGGTCTCGTGCCGCTGTGGTTGATGCCGGACTGGCTGCGGACCCTCGCCGAATGGTTGCCATTCCAGGCGTCGACGTTCACGCCGCTGGCGATCTACATGGGACGCCCGCCGGGAGGTCTGGTCGCCGCACTCGGGGTGCAGGTGCTGTGGATCGCTGTCCTGGCGGGCGTGTCCGCCCTCGTCTGGCGCCGCGCGAAGTACCGCGTGGTCGTCCAGGGCGGGTGAGCACGGTGGCGACCGCGGTCGAGGGCCGACGCCGACGTCGACGGCTCCCGGGAGAGGTGCGCCGGCTCGGCGTCCTCTTCCGCACCGGGTTCCGCGCCGAACTGCAGTACCGCGGCAACTTCCTGGCCAGCATCCTCGGTGCCGCCGCGTTCCAGGGGATGGCGCTGGCATTCGTCGGCGTCGTCGTGCACCGGTTCGGATCCATCGGCGGCTGGGGGATGGCCGAGATCGCCTTCCTCTACGGCATCCGGATGGTGAGCCACGGCGTGTGCACCGTGCCGCTCGGCCAGCTCTGGGGGATGGACGAGGTGGTCCGCGAGGGCGACTTCGACCGGTACCTGCTGCGGCCGACGAGTACGTACGTCCAGGTCATCACCCGGCGGTTCCCCATCCTCGCCGTCGGAGACATCCTGCTCGGCGTGGCGGTGCTCGGCTCCGTGTCCGCAATCGCCCCGGTGGACTGGTCGCCGCGCACCGTCGGCTACCTGCTCGCCGCGGTGATCGGTGGGGGACTGATGGAGGGCGCGATCCTGACCACGTTGAGCGCGCTGGCGTTCCGGTTCATGGGGTCGTACTCCCTGAACAGCTTCGTCGACAACATCTTCACGACGTTCGGGACGTATCCGCTGGCCGCACTCGGCCCGGTCGTGTCGTACGGGCTGACGTTCGTGGTGCCGCTGGCCTTCGTGGCGTACTTTCCGGCGACGGTCCTGCTCGGGCGTACCGGCGAGTTGTTCGTCCCCGTCTGGCTCGCCATGGGGGCGCCGGTGGTGGGAGCGTTCGCGTACGTGGGCAGCCTCTGGTTCTTCGCCCGCCAGACCCGGCACTATGCGAGCCCGGGGCACTGATCGAACTGGCCCTGATCGAACTGGCCCTGATCGAACTGGCCCTGAACGCGACGGAGGCAGCGAATGACGAGGTGGACGCACCGGCCCGACGGTTCTACCTGGGGCGACTGGGGGACCGACGACCAGCTCGGCCGGCTCAACCTGCTGACGCCGGAGAAGGTACGCGAGGGAATCGCCGAGGTGCGGGAAGGGCTGACGTTCTGCCTCAGCCTCCCGCTGGACGCACCCGGAGGCAACGTCGTCAACCCGCGCCGCGTCGCACCGGTGTTGTCGCCGACGAGTGACGAGAACGGATTCCGGTTCAACTTCCGTACCGGCAGGTTGGATGCCAGGCACGTCGACGTCGTCTGCGATGACAAGGTCGACTTGACACTGCAGTACTCCTCCCAGTGGGACAGCCTCTGCCACGTGGGCGCGATGTTCGACGCCGACGGCGACGGGGAGCCGGAAGCCGTTTTCTACAACGGTTTCCGGGCAGGTGAGGATGTCGTCGGTCCGCTCGCGGAGGTGGACGCGCGCGGCAACGGCTGTTATGCGTACCGGCTCGGTGTCGAGAACATGGCCGAGAAGCCGATCCAGGGTCGTGGCGTCCTGGTCGACCTCGAGAAGCACTTCGGCCGTACGCAGACCTACGTCGGTTATGACGAGTTGGCCGCCGTCATGGACGCCGACGATGTCGTGGTCGAGCCTGGCGACATGCTGCTTCTGCACACGGGCTATGCGACGGGGTTGCTGGCGATGGGTGGTACGCCGGACCCGGAGCGGGTGCACGCGATGTGCGCGGTGCTCGACGGGCGAGACGAACGCCTGCTGCAGTGGATCAGCGACAGCCAGATCGCGGCCCTGATCGCGGACAACTACGGCGTGGAAGCGTTTCCGGCCAAGGACGGTGGGCCGGATCCGCATGCCGCGTTGCCGATCCACCATCACTGCCTGTTCAAGCTCGGCCTCAACCTCGGGGAGATGTGGTACCTCGAGGA
>JBOHED010000590.1:0-5087 GCA_050700915.1 Actinopolymorphaceae bacterium
ACGACGATGTACGCCTGCAAGTACGCAGGGCAGCACATGCGCGAGCGGCGTACCGGCCGGATCGTCAACGTGGGTTCCGTCGCGGGTCACGCACCCGCTCGCAACGGCCTCATCTACGCGGCGGCGAAGGCGGCGAACTCCCACTACACGCGGTGCCTCGCCGAGCAGCTCCGTCCGTACGACGTGAACGTCAACTGCATCGCTCCCACCGCCACCTACACCGGGCGATTCCGTGCCACGCGGGAGGTCGCCGACCAGAGCGACCGGTCGCGGCTGCAGCGCATCGCGGAGCCCGAGGACATGACGTCGATCGTGATGTTTCTCGTCGGGCCGGCGTCCGCCCGCCTCACGGGCGAGACGATCGTCTCCTGGTGACGGCTGCGACGGCGGCGCCGAACCTCGCGATGAGTGTGGTCCGAGGGTGGCGCGACACGGTGGCGACGGTGCCGGTGCCCGAACCTGCGCCGGACGAGGGCTCCGTGCTGGTGCGTACGCTCCTCGTCGGCGTCTGCGGGACTGATCTCCATCTCGTCGGTTCGACCCGTGGTCGGCCGCCGGCCGACGCCCCTCGGCTTGTCCTTGGCCACGAAGCGGTTGGGCAGGTACTCGAAGCGCCGGTGAGCTCCGGGTTCACGTCGGGCCAGCTCGTCACCGGAATCGTGCGGTACCCCTGCGCCGAGTGCGCGGCCTGCGCCCGCGGCGAATGGGACTTCTGCACCAGCGGCGGCTACACCGAACGCGGCATCCGCGGCGCGGACGGTTTCGGGCAGCACCGCTGGCGGAGCGAGCCGGCGTACCTCATCCCGGTACCCGACGCTCTGGGCGAGCTCGGCGTACTGGTCGAGCCGATGTCGGTGGTGTGCAAGGCGCTCGAGGCCGCGTTCCACGTCGCACGGCGAGGCCCGACCACGCCGGCGCGGCTCCTGGTCACCGGTGCCGGGCCGATCGGCCTGCTCGCGGCCGCGGCGGGCAGGGACACCGGGCTCGAGGTGACCGTGCTCGACCGGATGCGTACGGGAGTGAAGCCCGACCTGGTGACCGCGCTCGGTGCGGCGTACACAGACGACCTCGGCACCCTCACCGACGGTCCACGCTTCGACCTGGCCTTCGAGTGCTCCGGCGCGGGAGCGCTGATCGGTCCGGCTACGGCCCTGCTCGGCCAGGCCGGCGTGATGATGCTGATCGCCGGGACCGCTGTCGATCCCGGTTCGGTGCCAGCGATGCTCGTGCGGTCGAACGCGGCGCTGGTGGGGACCGTGAACGCGGGCCGCCGGCACTACGTCCAGGCCGTCGAGACCCTGCTCCGGCTCGACCGCACCTGGCTGTGCCGGCTGCTCACCCGCCGCGTACCGCTGGAATGCTGGCCGAACGCCCTCGATCGGGACGACGACGAGGTCAAGGTCGTCGTGGAGTTCTGACCCATCATCGCGCTGTGCATTGTCGGGTCTTCCACTGTCGAGTGCTCTGGACACGCCGGTAGCCTCGCGGCCATGCGGGAGCCAATCGCCGAAACTCAGGAGACCTACGACGCGATCGCGCCGGAGTACGCCAGGCGGACGTCAACCGTCCATCCGCAGCTGTTCGATGACGTCGCCTCCCTCACCGCCGTACTCCCGCCCGGAAGTTGGGTGGCCGACGTCGGTTGCGGTCCCGGCCAACAGGTCCGCGCCCTGCGCGAGCACGGGTTCCGGGTGGTCGGCCTCGACCTGTCCCACGCACAACTCCGGGTCGGCGGGCTGACCGGTGCTGCCCGTGCCGACATGCGCCTGCTTCCGCTGCGTACCGGTTCCGTCGACGCCGTGTGGTGCCAGGCTGCCCTGCTCCACCTCCCTCGCGGGGACGTGCCCGGCGTGCTCGCCGAGTTCGGGCGGGCGGTACGCCCCGGCGGCCGGCTCTATCTGTCCGTGGCCGACGGTGACGGGCAGGGCTGGGAGATCGCGACCAACTACGGCTCCGACCGCCGGCACTGGTTCACCTACCATCGCGAGTCCGACCTCACCGCACTTCTCTCCGCCGCCGGCTTCGTCGTCGACGAGGTACGCCGCACCGCGTCCTACCGCGACTGGCTTGCCATCCACGCCCACCGGGCCGCGAGGTAGCGTCGGGTGCCGGCGCGGGCCAAGCCCGGCCCGGGCTCCCTCACCACGCGCGGCACATACACGTTCGTCGACGACAAGGAGTCCATGCATGGAGAGTCCCCTCATCGTCCCGGTGGGAGGAAAGCGGCCGGAGATCGATCCGACAGCCCTTGTCGTTCCGGGCGCGGCCGTGGTGGGCGACGTCTCGCTCGGAGCGTGGTGCAGCGTGTGGTTCTCCGCAGTCCTACGCGGCGACCTCGAACGCATCGAGGTGGGTGAGGAGACCAACCTGCAGGACGGGGTGGTCGTCCACTCCGATCCCGGTCTCGCGACTGTGATCGGCCGTTCGGTCACAGTGGGGCACGCTGCTGTCGTCCACGGTGCGCAGGTCTGCGACGGGGCGCTGATCGGGATCGGCGCCCGGGTACTCAACGGCGCCACGATCGGCGCCGGCGCACTGGTCGGGGCCGGCGCGGTCGTGCCGGAAGGTGCCGAGATCCCACCCGGGATGCTCGTCCTCGGCGTGCCCGGCAAGGTACGCCGGCCCGTCACCGACGCCGAAGCAGAGAGGATCAGGCGCGGCCACGCCCACTACCTCACCCTCGCGGCGGAGTACCGGAAGGCGCTGGCGGGTTGATATCACGCGAAGGGGGAGACCACGGTGTCGGCAGGTGCGCGGGATCCGTACCTGGCCCGAGGTAGGACACGTTGAGTCCGAACCTCACCGCCGGGATTCCGAGATCTCGACGAAGCGGGTGAAGGGTTCCTCCGCTCCGGCCGTGGGAATGTAGTGGAGCGCATCCGTACCGAGCCGGCCCAGCGCCGCCTGCATCTCGGCGAGAAGCGGTGGCGTGCGTTCGATGCCAGGGACGAACTCCTTCGGAGCCGCGTAGACGATCCTGGCGATGCCGGCCACGGCGCACGTCGCATGGCACATCGCGCACGGTTCGCAGCTCGACACCACGGTCGCCCCGAGCAGGCCGGGAGAGGCAAGCTTGCGGCATGCCGCGCGGACTGCCGCCACTTCAGCGTGTGCAGTCGGGTCGTTGTCGAGGGCGGTCGTGTTGACACCCGTGGCCAGAACCTCACCGTCGCGGACGACGAGCGCCCCGAACGGCGGCTGCCCCGTCTCGGCGTTCTGGAGTGCAAGCCGGACGGCTTGCCGCAGCAGCGCCGCGTCGTCGGGTGCGGCTCGGTGATCCGTGGAGGTCATGTCGCCGACTGTAGACCGTCACCTATGGGCCAAGCGCGCCTCTCCAGTGTGGGTCGGTCACATGACAGGGTTGGGCGGTCACGTGTCGCGGACGCGAGCGATGCGTGCAACGTCGTTCGTACGTACGAGAGGACGTCCATGATCTTCATCACCGCGAAGTTCCGGGTACGGCCCGAGTCGGCCGACCGGTGGCCGGCGATCGTCGACGAGTTCACCCGGGCGACCCGGAGCGAGCCGGGCTGCCTGTGGTTCGACTGGTCGCGCAGTCTCGACGACCCGACGGAGTACGTCCTGGTGGAGGCGTTCCGGGACGACGACGCCGGGGCAGCACACGTCCGGTCCGCACACTTCGCGAAGGCACGTCAGACGCTTCCGCCGCACCTCGCCGAGACCCCACGGATCGTGAACGCCAAGATCCCGCAGGACGACTGGTCCGAACTCGGCGAGATGGCGGCGTCTGGCTAACTGGTCGGCGTCGCAAGTTCGTCGGGCCACAGCCCTGGTGGGGACAGTCGTGAAGCCCTTCAGGAAGATCGTCAAGGAGAAGACGGGCACCCACGGGTGCTCCGGTGGCCGCCTTCTCCATGATGATCTTCGCGCCCGTCCTCGACGAACCTACGAGCGCGAATACTTGGGTCAGCCGGACTCGTTGAGGAGATGCCGGGCATGGGTGATCACGTCACCGGTGAGCTGTCGCCGGAGGAGACGCACTACTGGGACGGCGAACCCGTCGGCTGGCAGCCTCTATGGCTGACGCCCGATGACGTGCTGCAGGCGGTCCGCCAGCTCTACGACCTTCCGGTCACCGCCGCGTACTACCTTCCAGCCGGTCTGCTGAACCAGTCCTGGCGTGTCACCACCGGCGAACAGACGTGGGTGCTCCGCGTCGCCCGCTCGGAGCGAAGCCGCGAGCAGATCAGCTACGAGCACGCATCCATCCGCGCGTTCGGCGAGCATCTGCGCTTCGTCGCTCCACCAGTGCCAACTCGCGACGGTCAGACGGTGGCCGACTGGAAGAGCCGGCTGCTGTCGCTGTTTCCGTTCGTCTCCGGTGTCGCCGGGACCGCGGTGGATCCAGACGTACGAAGTGAGCGGGCCGCCGTCGCACTCGCCCAGATCCATCAGGTGAGTGTGGACCGGATTCGGCTACCGCAACGCCCGGGACACCGATCTGTCGACGAACACCCGCGCTGGATCTGGTCGAACGTCAGGCGCGTACTGATCCGGGATCTGGCGGGAATGGACGACTTCGACGTGCTGGTCGAGACCTTCGACCACGAGATGGCCGCCCTGGATACCTGGCTCGACACGCTCCGCGCTTCTGGCCGGCCGCTTCGGCGTGCGCTGATCCACGGTGACTTCAACCCCCGCAACCTCATCTTCGACGATTCCACGGGCGGGGAACGGAGTATCCGGGCCGTGATCGACTGGGACGAGTGTCACGTCGACCTGCTCGCGTGGGAGGTCGCGCAGGTGGCCTTCGGCGACAACCTCGTGTCACCTCGTACGTTCTGGACGACCTATCTCGAGGCCGGCGGCCAGCTCCCGCCGGAGGACGTGGATCTCCTGGCAGGGTTCAGGAGGGTCGGGATGTTCTCCGAAGTGCAGTGGACCGTGGACGGCGGACGTACGAATCCGCGGGCTCTCGCGATCCTGCGGGACGTCGCCAGTACCCTCGCCCGGCTCCGCCACCGCGAGACGGACCTCACCTGAACTTGGCGGCCCACCCGCGGTGCATGGACGGCCCGGCGCACTTCGTTCACGATCACCTTCCGGCAGCAGCCGACGTCTGACGT
>JBOHED010000591.1:0-2237 GCA_050700915.1 Actinopolymorphaceae bacterium
CGCCGAAGATCCCGGACAGCTGCCAGTGGGGCATCTTCCTGCGCAACCACGACGAGCTCACGCTCGAGATGGTCACCGACGAGGACCGCGACTACATGTGGGCGGAGTACGCCAAGGACCCCCGCATGAAGGCCAACATCGGGATCCGCCGCCGGCTGGCCCCGCTGCTGGAGAACGACACCAACCAGATGGAGCTGTTCACCGCGCTGCTGCTGTCGTTGCCCGGTTCGCCGGTGCTCTACTACGGCGACGAGATCGGCATGGGCGACAACATCTGGTTGGGCGACCGCGACGGCGTACGTACACCCATGCAGTGGACGCCGGACCGCAATGCCGGCTTCTCCGCCTGCGATCCCGGCCGGCTCGCGCTGCCGGTCATCATGGACTCGATCTACGGATTCCAGGCGGTCAACGTCGAGGCCGAGCTGCAGAACAGCTCCTCGCTGCTGCACTGGGTACGCCGGATGATCTGGGTACGCAAGCAGAATCCGGCGTTCGGTAACGGTTCGTTCACCGATCTTGGGGGTAGCAACCCAAGCGTCCTGTCGTTCGTGCGGGAACAGGGTGACGATGTGGTGCTCTGCGTCAACAACCTCTCCCGGTTCCCGCAGCCGGTGGAGCTCGACCTGCGCCGATGGGAAGGAGTCGAACCCATCGAGCTCATCGGCGGGGTGCGGTTCCCGAAGATCGGCGAGCTTCCGTACCTCCTGACTCTGGGTGGCCACGGGTTCTACTGGTTCCGGCTGCCCGTACCCACCGGCGAGGAGCCCCTGGCCTGAACCCGAGCGACAGGTCGAGACGACACTCCCTCAACACCGTTCCAACTAACACCGTCTCGAGACAACGCCCGCAGAGGAAGGCGACCGAAAGGCGATGATGGTACAAGCCGCTCAGACCACCGGTCTCCACGACTATCTCGAGCGTCAGCGCTGGTTCGCCGGCAAGGGACGCGAGTTCACCGTGGAGTCCATCCATCCCCTGAGTTGGCTCTCCGCACCGCCGAGATCCGCGAACCACCCGGTCTGGCCGGCGGTCCGGGTCGAGCTGGTGACCGTCCGCTACACCGACGGTGGGAGTAACCCGGTCGACGTCTACCAACTCCCGCTGTCCTACCGCGACGAACCGGTGGACCACCTCGGCCACGCCGCGATCGCCGACTGGGCCGAGCCCGAGCTCGGTGGCAAGGCCGTGTGGGTCTACGACGCCCTTCACGACAAGGAGGCCACGCCGTGGCTCCTCCAGGGTCTGCTGCACACGACCGTCACCGGTGACATGGCGTTCCAGCGGATCGGGGCGCTGGACGCCGACAACGAGCTGCCGTCGCTGGTGCTGACCGGCGAGCAGAGCAACACCTCGCTCGTGTTCGGCGAGGACGTCCTGCTGAAGGTGTTCCGGCGGGTGCACCACGGGCGCAACCCGGACATCGAGGTGCACGAGGCCTTCGCCCGGCACGACTGTGGCAACGTCGCCCGGCTGTTCGGCTGGATCGAGGCCGAGTGGCCGGACGCCGACGGCAAGCGGGGGCGCGGTGACCTGGGGATGTTCAGCGACTTCTTCCGTACGGCCACCGACGGCTGGGAGCTCGCCATCACCAGCGTGCGCGACCTCTACGCCGAGGCCGACCTGCACGCCGACGAGGTGGGCGGCGACTTCGCGGCCGAGTCGCACCGGCTGGGCGCCACGACGGCGCAGATCCACGCCGACATGGCCCGCCACCTCCCGACCGGCGAGTGGGGACGCGACGAGCTGGTCAGCCTCGCCGCGGCGATGCGGTCCCGGCTGGCGGCGGCGATCGAGGTCGTACCCGCGCTGGAGGCCTACGTCGACGGTCTCCGCCAGGCCTACGACGACCTGGAGGGCGCTCTCGACTCCGTCCCGGTCCAGCGGATCCACGGCGACTTCCACCTCGGCCAGACGATGCGGACGGTCGGCGGCTGGCGGATCATCGACTTCGAGGGCGAGCCGGCCCGGCCCTGGGCCGAACGCACCGCCCTCGACTCCCCCATCCGCGACGTCGCCGCGATGCTCCGTTCGTTCGACTACGCAGCCCAGCACCTGCTCGCCGGCCACGACCATCCCGACGAGCACCAGCTCGCCTACCGGGCGGCGGAGTGGTCCGAACGCAACCGCTCGGCCTTCTGCGAGGGCTACGGCGAGGTGGCCGGCGGCGATCCGCGCGACCAGGGCGTCCTGATCCGTGCGTACGAAACCGACAAGGCGGTCTACGAGGTCGTCTA
>JBOHED010000592.1:0-4212 GCA_050700915.1 Actinopolymorphaceae bacterium
CCCGTGCGCCTGTCGCTGACCCACACGGTCACGCATGCGGAGGAGATGCCGCTCGCGTTCATCGTCTTCCGGTTGGGCCACGCCGAGCCGACGCGTGGTGCGGACGTCCTCATCGACGAAGCTGTCAGCGCGGCGGCCGGTGCGTACGCGGCGATCGTCGTGGTAGCGACCACCGAGGAGGTGGAGTCCGAGGGCTTCGACCGGGCGAGCCTCGCACTCCCGGGCCGCCAGGACGAGCTGGTGCGCCGGGTCGCGGCCGCCAACCCCCGCACGGTCGTCGTGGTCAACGCCGGGTCGCCGGTCGAGATGCCGTGGCGGGACGAGGTGGGCGCGGTCCTGCTGGCGTGGTTCCCGGGGCAGGAAGCCGGTACGGCACTGGCCGACGCCCTCACCGGTGTCACCGAGCCGGGCGGTCGGCTGCCGACGACCTGGCCGGTGGACGCGGCTGGCTGCCCCGTCCTCGATGTCGAGCCGACCGACGGTGTCCTGGCGTACGACGAAGGGATCTTCATCGGTTACCGCGCCTGGCTGCGCCGGGGCGGTCCCGCACCCGCGTACTGGTTCGGGCACGGTCTCGGCTACACCGACTGGTCGTACGACAGCATCGCCATCCACACGGGAAGCGACGACGACGATCTCGCCCAGGTGGCGGTCAGTGTCCGCAACGTGGGCGTCCGCGAGGGACGGGAGATCGTGCAGGTCTACCTCGCCGCCGAGGCGCCCGAACCCGAGCGACCCGCCCGCTGGCTCGCCGGGTTCGCGAGCGTCACCGCCGCACCGGGTGAGACCGTCGAGGCGACGGTGACCATTCCTCGCCGGGCGGCTGAGGTCTGGGACGGCACCGGTTGGACGCTCGTGCCCGGCGCCTACCAGGTCGATGCCGGCCGGTGCGTCGCCGACGTCCGTCTCACCGCACCGCTGGCGCTCAGGTCCTAGGAACCCAAACACACCACCACCCCAGTCAGGTCATCGGCTCGGGTCCGTCGTACGTGTACAACGTGATGGACATGCCGAGCGACCACGACCACGAGAGGCACATTCGCAGCTTTACCGGGGCGTTTCCCGAGCTGTTTCCGCGGGCGGTACGCCTTGCCCGCCGGATCCTCACCGACCAGGCATCGGCCGAGGACGTGGCGGCCGAAGCACTTGCCCGCGCCTACTCCGCGTGGGAACGGATCAACAGCTCCGCCGCGCACCGCACCGCCTGGGTGCTGAGAGTCACCACGAACCTCGCCATCGACGTCGTACGTCGGCGGGCGAAGCGGGAGACGGTGACCGAGGTCCCGGCCGGCGAGCTCGTGGCGCTCGGATCGTCGCCGGCGCAGGTGGACGAGCACGATGCCACCACGACCCGACTGGTGCTCGTCGACGCGATGCGTGGGCTGCCACGCCGGCAGCAGGAGGCGATCACCCTGCGCTATCTCGCGGGCCTCAGCCAGGTCGAGACTGCCCAGGCGCTGGGCGTCAGCACGGGAACCGTGGCGAGACATGTCCATCGCGGACTCGCCGGCCTTCGCGCCCACCTGGCCGAGTTGCAGCCGGCTATAGCAGAAATCACAGAACTCGTCGAAGGAGGACGGATGAAGATCAGTTCACTGCAGGAAGCAGCGGATCTGCAGGGCAGCGACACGGCGCTTGAAGCACACGTGACCGGTGTCATGCCGGGTGGGTGGGGATGGAGTGTCGACGTCGGCATTCCCGCCGTCCTCGTGATGCGAGGGCGACGACACGACCGGGAGCCGGCCGATCTGTCAGAACTGGTCGGGCAGGACGTCGACTGTGTGGTCGTGGAGGTCGATCTGAACCGGGAACGCATGGTGGTGGCGAGAGTGATGGCTGACGTGGACGCGCAGGAAGAGTACGCCCGACGGCACCGGCTCGTGGCCGCGATTCGGCCCGGCGAGGTACGGTCGGGACGCGTGCACTCGCTGGTGCCGTTCGGTGCGTTCGTGGACATCGGCGGCCTGCACGGGCTGGTGCACGTCTCGGAGCTGGGACGCCCGGTGGGGCATCCGGGGGAGGTCCTTCAGGTCGGCCAGGACGTGGACGTCGAGGTGCTCGACACGAACGTCGACCTTCAGCGGGTGGCGCTTCGCCTCCGCCAGGCCGCCTGAACGCGGAGGACCCGCTCCGCACTCCTCGTGTCGGCATCGTGGGGGTGTCCGGCACCATGGGCGGGTGCCGTACGGCGAAAGGGCTGGTGTGATGGGCGTGCGTCGTGACTACCTGGCGGTGGCCGATTCGGCCGTGGCGTTGCTGAAGGATCCGGCTGTCGCGTCGACGTGGGGCGAGCCGAGTGCACTCGAGGACTTCAGCGTCGGATGGCTCGCGTTCCATCTGGCCAACCAGATATTCCATGTCCCGCAGGCGACACCGTCGCCCGGCCCGGCGATCTCGCTCGCCGAGAACTACGCCCGGGCCGCGTGGGTCGGCAAGGGCGCTTCACACGAGGTGAACGTCAGGATCCGCCAGAACAGCGAGAACGACGCCACAGAAGGCGTTTCGACATTGATCAGCAAGGTCGAGGCCGCACTTGCCGACGTCAGGTCGTTGACCGCCGAAGCACCCGAGGACCTCATCGTCCACATCGAGCGGGCAGGTTGGGACCTGACGTTCGACGACTTCCTGACGACCCGGCTGATGGAGCTCGTCGTCCATTCCGACGACCTCGCTGTGAGCGTGGGAGTGCCGACACCTCCGGTGCCTGAGTCGGCCGCGTCGACCGTGGTGGCTCTGCTGGGCCGGATCGCCGTACGACGGCACGGCGCGACCGCGGTGATCCGGGCGTTGTCGCGAGCGGAACGGGCCCCCTCGACGATCTCCGCCTTGTAGCCACAAGTAGGACGGTCAGCCCTTGCGGGCCCAGAAGAGCTGGTGTCCGCCGTCGTCTTCGGGGACGAACTCGTCGGCTTCGATCGTCAAGCCCGCTTGGGTGATCCATTCCCGATAGGTGGTGGCGTCGGCATGGGACCAGTACATCGTGGCGGTGCCGCCGAGCCAGCCGTCCTCCGTACCGGTCCATGCGTACGCTCCGGTCGTGGCGAGCAGCCAACCGCCTGGACGTAGCCAACGTCCGATGCGGGAGATCAGCCCGGGCTGCTCGTCGCACGGGATGTGGATGAGGGCATAGAAGCTGATGACCGCGTCCAGGGATGCGGGAGCGAACTCGAGATCCGTCGCGTCGGCACGCCGGAACTCCGCCCCGGGGACAAGGCCGCGCGCCCGGCCGATCTGCACCTCGCTGATGTCGATGCCGGTCACCGCGTAACCATGCTCGACGAGCGTCCGCGCCACCGGAACGCCGCAGCCGCAACCGAGATCGAGCACCGAACCGCCGGCAGGCACGCGTCCACACAGGGCATCGAGCCAGCGCGCGTAGTGCTCCGGCTCGTCGGTGTCGGCGCGGTAGAGATGGGAGATCTCGTCGTAGCCGCGGCGTACGACATCCTTGGGATCGCTGGCACCCGTCACGCCTCGATCGTGCCGGCCGGCGCCAGCCGCCCGCAACGGGGTTTGTACTCAGTCCGAGTGACCGGCCACCAGTTCGGCGATCCGGCTCACCCGGGTGGCCACCACCGGATGGTCGCGCGGGATCCTGCGGTCCGGACGCAGCCACCCACAGAGCTCCGGCAGGCCGTGGACGACGGCGGACCGCCGGATGGACTCCAGGTGGTCCGGCGGCAGCGGCTGGATCCGCTGGTATCCCTCGAGGACCGCCGGCAACAGCGGGATCCCCAACACGTCGGGCGCATTGAGGTGGAAGGACCCGAGGTCGAACAAGGGGCCGGTGCCGCGGATCTCACCGAAGTCGATGAGTCCGGTGTACGCACCTCGCTGGACGAAGACGTGCGCAAGGGAGAAGTCGCCGTGCGCGAGGGTGGCCTCGGGCACAGGTCGGGTGACCTCCTCGGCCAGCAGGCGTTCGATCGCGTCGAGCGTGCCGGAGTCGAAGACGGACGCGAGCGGAACCGGCCACTCTTCACGGGTCGGAAGTCCGCCGGTGACGAAGCTTGCGTAGGTGTCGAGGCGCGCCTGTAGCGGGCCTGGTCCGTGCCGCCGGATCCACCCGAATCCCTTCACCGGCAGCTGGTTGAGCCGCGCGAGGTCGGCACCAGCCTCGTGGAGCGCCGTGGTCGCGGCCGACCGGACCGACACCTGTTCGAGCGGGACTCCGTGGATCTCGGTGGTGATGAGGACCGACCGGCCGATCCG
>JBOHED010000593.1:0-10193 GCA_050700915.1 Actinopolymorphaceae bacterium
GGCAACTACCCGGGCGGCGACGTCAGCGGTGATCTCATCCCTCTGCATGCCGCGTATCATCCCCGGGAACGCAGCCGAGGGGCAGCTCGTTTTCGGCCCATCGTCCGTACGCTCAGTGCGCTGCGCGGCCCTGCGGCGTACTTCGCGTCAACGATTCAGCGGTTGATCCACTGCTGCATGTGCGGCGGGTGGCGGTCGCCGTGGATGTCGATCCGACCAGAGGCTTCAGCGAGTTCGTCGAGGTCTTCGGGTGAGAGTGCGATGTCGACGTCGCCGCAGGTCGATGCAGTCCACGCCCAGTCGTTGGAGGGAGTCCTCGACTGTCGCTGGTCGACAGCGGGGCCGTAGCCGTGGCTGAGGCCCATGCAGCCGAGTCCGAGTGCTACGACCTCGAGGCCGCTGCTGCCGAGGGTGCGTGTGATCATGGTTCTGCTCCTTGCGGGTTCGGGCACCTGCTCGACGTTAGGCCCCGGCCGGGCGATGAGACAGGCACCACCAGTACACGGCTCGGCGTGCTGGGGTTGGCAGGGCATGCCGAGGCGTGTACTGGCAGTACCTTCCTCGGCCTGGTGGGCGGCCCGTAGCGTCGAGGTATGGACCGTCAGGCCGTGCACGACTTCCTGGTCAGCCGCCGGGGCCGGATCAGGCCCGAGCAGGCCGGGATGCCGACCTTCGCCAAGAAGCGGCGCGCGTCCCGGGGCTGCGGCGTGAGGAGGTCGCCTCGCTGGCAGGGGTGGGTTTCGACTATTACGCCCGACTCGAACGTGGCAATCTGTCGGGGGTCTCGGACTCGGTTCTGGAAGCGCTGGCGCGGGCTCTGCAGTTGGATGAGGCAGAGCGGCAGCACCTACCTGTTCGACCTCGCCAGGTCGGCGTCGGCCCCGGCTTCCCGCAGGCGTCGGACCAAGCCGGCGGTGACCCGGGTCCGACCGTCCCTGCTCGGCGACCTGAACGGGATGACCGGGACGCCGGCTTACGTACGAAACGCCCGGCTGGACATCCTGGCCGTCAACGACCTGTGCCTGGCCCTCTTCGACGGCGTACTGACCCGGGACGCGCTGCCCTTCAACCTGGCCCGGTTCGTGTTCCTCGATCCGTACGCCAAGGCGTTCTATCTGGACTGGGACACGATCGCCCGGGACATGGTGAGTTCCCTGCGGAGCAGGGTTGGCCAGGACCCGTCCGACCGCGGGCTGAGTGACCTGATCGGGGAGCTGACCACCCGCAGTGAGAGTTTCGCCCAGCTGTGGGCCCGGCACGACGTACGACTGCACCGCACGTCCCGCAAAAGGCTGGCGACCAGGATCGTCGGGGCCACCAAGCCCCACCACCTCTCCGACGCCGTCGCCGCTCTCGACATCGACCTCACCGACGACGAGGTGAGCGCCCTCGAACAGCCGTACGGACCGCGCCTGCCCACCTACTTCTAGGCCGTGTCCTGCCTCGCCGTGAGCCTTGAGGGCGAGACATTGACGGGCCGGTGCCCGAGCGGAGACCCTTGGCGCATGGCTGACCTCATCGATCCCGCGCTCGACAGCTACCTGCTGTCCCACGTGACCCCCGCCGACGACATCCTCCGCGACCTGGCCGAGGAGACCCGGGCGGCGACCGGGGGTGCGGCTGGCATGCAGATCTCCCATGACGAGGGAGCGTTCCTGACGATGCTGACCCAGCTGACCGGCGCGAAGCTCGCGGTCGAGGTCGGCACCTTCACCGGCTACTCGTCGATCTGCATCGCCCGCGGGCTCAGCGCCGGCGGCCGGCTCATCGCCTGCGACGTGTCCGAGGAGTGGACGTCGATCGCCCGCAAGTACTGGCGGCGGGCAGGTGTCGATGACCGCATCGAGCTGCGCATCGCCCCCGCGGTCGAGACGCTGAAGGCGATGCCGACCGACCCGGTGATCGACTTCGCCTTCATCGACGCGGACAAGCCCGGCTACCCGCAGTACTACGAGGAGATCCTGGCCAGGCTCCGGCCGGGTGGTGTGATCGCGTTGGACAACATGTTCCAGGCCGGCCGAGTGTTCGATCCGGCCGACAACAGTCCGAGCACCGTCGCTGTCCGTGACCTCAACGAATCGCTCCCACACGACGATCGGGTCGACGCCGTGCTGCTGGCGATCCGCGACGGCGTGATGCTGGTACGCAAGCGCTAGCCGCGGCTCTGACGACCGGTTGACGTCGGACCCGTGCTCGGGCGGTAGTACGCGGCGGCTCGTCACTACATGTGCGGCGGCGGTTCGGTTCCGTCGAGGCAGCACTCCGCGACATGCAGGTCGTGCTCGATCTTCTCGGCTCGGAACCCGTTGATCATCGCGTAGTGAACACTGCCCACGCTCCTGTGACACCAGTAGATGTGCAGGAGGTCCGCATCGAATACCGCGCCGAAGATCTCGTCAAGCCGGTCGATGGCGACCTGCTGTCCTTCGCACCAGTCGGCATCTCTGACGAGGTGGTCTCGCATGCCGAGAAGGGCGGCGCGCCGGTCTCCTCGTGCGATCCCGAAGTTCCAGTCGACGACGCCAGAGATCTTGCCGCGTTCGTCGAAGAGGACGTTGCCGAACGAGTAGTCGGTGTGTACGACGTCATCTCCGGTCATCTCGAACGGAGCGCCACCGTCGATTTCGAGAATCCGTTGCAGCAGCCGCCGGCTTCTGTCGCTGTATCGACCGAGGGTCTCCTGCCAGGGATGTTCGCCGTTTGCCGGTGCCGGGAATGCAGGCGGTGGAGGAACATCGGGTCGCTGGACGAGCAGCCCGGCAAATCGTTCGTTCATCGCCACCATCTCGTCGATCACTTCGGCACCGAGGTGTGTGGCGTGTGCGCCCGGAAGACGTTCCTGTACGACGGTCACCTTGCCGTCGGAAAGCTGCATCACCAGATCGTGCCGTGCAACGGGAAGGCCCTGGGCGCGTAGCATCGAGAGCACCTCGGCTGTCTGGCGCATCCATTCGAGCGAGATATTCGGACGCGTGATAGCACCTTCACGCCCGTCGGGCCAACGTACGAACGCCGCACTGCTGACACCACCGACCTGCTCGGCCAGACCAACCAATTCCAGCCCGCTACCTGTCTTTTCGTTGATCTCGGCGACAACCTTCGTCGGAGCCCACGGATTCTCTGACACCGTGAACTCCACGCGATGCTCCACCATCTCTCCTCCAAAAGAAGGACCCGCCGCTCAACTGACTGTCCGGTGCAGTCTGCACAGGGATGAAAGGGCAAAACAAGTCTTGTTTCTGGCATCGAGTCGATGATGAAATGGCCGTGGCTTGCCCCTCAAGGAGTCGGAGACAGCCTCTCGCTGGAAGGTGTTCGACATCGCCCGGCAATGATCATCTGCCCGCGGACCAGGAGTGACCGGCGGTCATGGCCACTCCGATGGCCAGCGCGAGGGTGGACAACAGAAGGCCGACCACTGCTATCGGCAGGCCGCGCCAGCGTCCTGCGAGGGCGACGACCGCGAGGAGGAGTCCGATCAACCCGAACGGGAACGCGATGTAGGCTCGCACGCCGGTCAGGTCGACCGGGAGCAACGGCAGCACGCACCCGAGAAGAGCGAGAGTCACCGCGGCCACTGCGTGCACACATTCCTACCAGGCAGACCACGGCCAGGTGGAGTCTCGAGCCGTCAGCGCCAGACCGGCTCTCCCGTCCCTTCCCTGGCCAGTCGCATCGCCGTACGGATGTTGTGCACCAGCCTGTCGCCGACGTTCACCCGCGGGAACGGCTCGTCCGGAACGTCGACGCCGAGGAACCGGCACAGTGGCTCCCAACCTTCCTGTACGCGGTAGACCAGCAGCCGCTCGGCCGGCACGCTACGCCTGACCCGCTCGGAATGCTGGGCGAACACCTGCAGGCAGTGCTCCTTGTCGAAGATCCGCCCATCGAAGACCGCCGGCACGATCGTGCCCAGCGCCGCCTGCATCCGCGCGAAACCGGACTCCTCAGCCCACTGGCGTTGCTCGTCGGTGAGTTGCCGGTTGAACTCGAGGCCTCGCTGGAACATCCCGACGTGGCTTTCCCACCAGGGTTCCGGATCGCGTTCGGTGAGCACGATCTTCGCGTCCGGATACGCAGCCACCAACTGCTCCCAGAAATAGCCGGTCGGCCAGTCCAGAGTGGCTCGATAGCCGTCGAAGATCTGCGACCAGTCGAATGCACCGCCGGCTTCGTACGCTGCCAGCCAATGCTCGCCGTCCATGGACCGACGCAGCGCCTCCATGCCGTGATAGCACGGCCCGAACCCCAACCGTTCCAGCGCCGCCTTCATCGACATCGATCCGGTCCGATGCATCCCAACGCCGATGACCTGCAGTCCCTCGCCCATGCGATGCCCCGTCCTCGCCACCGATATCGACCATTTCGTATCGTACGCGCGACCCATTGCAGAGCGCGAAGATACGTAGGACAGGCTGTACAGCTCTCGATACGCCGTCGATCTGCGGGAGGACGTGCATGACCGCCGACACCCTGACCGCGGTCGTTACCGGGGCCGCGAGCGGAATCGGGCGGGCACTGGCCGAGGCACTGCACGCGCGGGGCGCTCAGCTGGTCCTGGCCGACGTCGCCAGCGACCCGCTGTCCGCGACAGCGGAGCGACTTGGCGCGACTGGTGTGGTGACAGATGTCGCGGACCCGGACGCCATGCGGGCGCTGGCGGAAAGTGCTCCGCAGGCCCGACTGATCTGTCTCAACGCGGGCATCGTCGGCGCCTCGCTGGGTGCGCCATGGGACGTCCCGGCCGAGGAATGGGATCGGGTCTTCGCCGTCAACGTCGCCGGAGTCGTCCATGGACTCCGTGCCTTCGTCCCGCGACTGCTCGCGGCGGGAACGTCGGCGCATGTACTCATCACCGCTTCCCTCGCGGGGCTCGCGGTCTTTCCCGGCGGTGGGGCGTACGGTCCGTCCAAACATGCCGTGACCGCCATCGCGCAGCACGCGGCCATGGCATTGGCCGACACCCCGGTCGGGGTGAGCATGATCTGTCCAGCGCTGGTCTCGACCGGCATGTCGGCGGAAGGTGTCCCAGCCGCGCAGGTCGCCGACGACGCGCTGCGGGCCATCGACAACGGCATCTTCGCGGTCGTTCCCGACGACTGGCGGGCGGCCGTCGCGGCTCAGATCGATGAGATCGTCACCGGGCGTCAGCCGACACCGCCGGTACCAGGTCGCGCCTGAACGACCGGCCACGATTGGAGGGGGGGCCCCTCACGCAAGCGCCGACGGGAGGAAGGCGCCCCTCATACGAACGCCTGTTGGCGCAGGGCGCCCCTCATACGAACGCTTGTTGGCGCAGGGCGCCCCTCATACGAACGCCCTGTTGGCGCAGGGGACCCCTCACGCGAACCTGACGACTGGAGGAGGGCGTGGCACGGCCCGGTGACAAAGAGGGGTACCTGTGCCAGGCTGTCGGAGTGCGGGTCGGGTAGAACTCAGAAGTCCAGGCGCTCCAGCTGGAGCCTGTGGCCACGTCCAGGCGTCCGCTGGGTGGCGACGAAGGCGCTTGCGCGAGCCTTTCCCGGCTTGGTCGCGGTGTTGGTGGGGCTCCTCGCCCTGACCGGCGCGCTACCGGCGGTGTTCGCGCTGTTGGTCGCCCGGCTGGTGACCGGCCTCCCCTCGGCGGTGCGGGAGGGGTTCGGCTCCACGGACGGCCGGCATGTGCTGGTGACGCTGGCCGCGATGGCCGCCGTACTCCTCGCTGATGAGCTGGTCGGAGCGGCGCGTTCGTTCGTACAGGCAGATCTGTATCGGCGGTACGAGGAACACCTGCTGGCGCGGGTGATGGCGGCCACGCTCAGCGCGTCGCGGCTGGAGTTGTTCGAGGATCCGGCGCTGGCCGGGCGGGTGGAACGGACCCGTGAGTTGGCGCGGCTCGAACCCGGTGATCTGGTCGACGGACTCGGGGCGAAGTGGGCCGCGCAGGTGCAGGGCCTGGCGGCGATCGTCTTGGTGGCGACGGTCTGGCCGGTCGCTGCGATCACGCTCGCCGCGGTCTGGGTGGGGGTAGGCAGGCGGCTGCAAGCGGACTACCAGCGGCTCGAACTCCATGCCAGTGATCCCTTCCGGCGGGCCGCGTACCTGAAGAACCTGGCGGTCTTGCCGGCATGGGCGAAAGAGGTACGGACCTTCGGGCTCGTCGGCTGGGTGGCCGAGCAGTTCGCGTACTACTGGAAGCTGACCCAGGCCGAGTTGCGTATGGCCCGACGCGTCGACCGGCGCACCACGATCGGTGTGCTGGTCGCGGTCGTCATCTCCAACGCGGCCGTGTTGGCGTGGGCCGCCTGGGCAACCACCCGCGGCAGCCTCGAGATCGGTGCGCTGACCGTCCTGGTGCAAGGCATGTTCGGGGCAGTGATGCTCGCCGACCAGGAGGGCGACCTGCTGATCGGCTGGGGCGCCAGTCGGGTACCTGACGTGGTCGACGTCGAGGCCGCGGCCGCGGCCCTGCGGACTGGACCCGTCGGAACGATCTCGGCCGCCGGCCGACCTACCAGTGAGATCCGCATCGAAGGGCTCCGGTTCGCCTACCCGGGCGGCGGCGCCGTCGTCTACGACGGGCTGGAGCTACAGATCGAGGCCGGCCAGTCGTTGGCGATTGTCGGTCTGAACGGTGCCGGCAAGACCACCCTGGCCAAGCTGATCGCCGGTCTGGAGCTGCCGCAGGCGGGTCGGATCAGCGTCGACGGCATCGACCTGACCGACCTCGACCCGGAGTCGTGGCGGCTCAGCGTCGCGGCGATCTTCCAGGATTTCGTGCACTACGACCTGCCGGCCCGGGACAACATCGGTTTCGGTGCGGTCGAAGCGCTCCACGACGCCGACGCCGTTGAACGAGCGACAGAGGCGGCCCGACGCGCGGGCGCGGAGGAGATTCTCGCGCGGTTGCCGGACGGGCTGGCCACCCCATTGTCGCCGGTGTTCGCCGGCGGTGTCGACCTCTCCGGTGGGCAGTGGCAGCGGATCGCGCTCGCCCGCGCGATGGCCGCCGTACGGGCCGGTGCGCGGTTGCTGATCCTGGACGAACCGACCGCGCACCTGGACGTGCGGGCCGAGGCCGACCTCTACGACAGGTTCCTGGACCTGACCCGGGGGTTGACCACGATCGTGATCAGTCACCGGTTCTCCACCGTCCGCCGGGCCGACCGCATCGTCGTCCTCGACGCCGGCCGGGTCAGCGAGGACGGCAGCCACGAGCAGCTGATCGCCGCCGGTGGCGAGTACGCCCGGCTGTTCGGCAAGCAGGCCATGCGCTACAGCAACGCGACCCCGTCCCCGTCCCCGTCCCCGACCGCGGAGACCAAGAGATGACCGCACGTACCCGATCCACCGGCCGGACGCGTACCGCACTGGTGATGCTGCGGCTCGCCTGGACCGCCGACCCGCACCGGGCCGTCCTCGCCTTCGTACTCCTGGGGTCGCAGGCGCTGGTGGCCTCGCTGTTCGCCTGGTGGCTCAAACTGTTGCTGGACGCGCTCGCCCCCGTCGACCCGGACCGGATCATCCTGGCGACTGCGGGCATCGCCGGCTCGATCGCCGGTGGCGCGGTGCTGAACTACACCGGCCAGCGGGTGCAGCTGGTCCTGCGCGAAGCCACCCGTACCGAGGTCGACCGGCACCTGATCGACCTCGTCGGCGGCGCACCCACGCTGGAGATCCACGAAACCCCCGCGCACCTGGACCAGCTCCAGGCTCTCCAACGCGACAGTTGGCATCTCGGCCACGCCATCCCCACTCTGCTGGAGTTCTTCACCACCGGAATCCGGATCGTCACGGCCGCCGTCCTGCTGTGGGGCGTACACCCGGCTCTTCTCCTGCTCCCGCTGTTCGGGCTGCCCGCCCTCCTGCTCAGCTCCAAGACCGGTGGGCTCTTCGTGCTCGGCAACGACCGCGCGGCAGCGCCGGCGCGGATGGCCCATCACCTGTACGAACTCGCGACGAACAGCGGCCCGGCCAAGGAGGTCCGGCTGTTCCGACTCGGCGACGAGCTCGCCGTACGGTTCCACCGCACCCAGCTCGAGATCCAGCGCATCCACCGGCGCGTCAACGCCATCGGCCAGGGACTCGGACTCGTGGGTCGGGTCACGTTCCTGATCGGCTACTTCGCCGCCATCGCCTTCGTCGTCACCCACGCCGTGGCGGGCCAGGCCACCGTCGGGGACACCGCGCTCACCGCCGTACTCGCCGGCCAGGTCCTCGGGCTGGTTACCGGTTCCGCCGACGTGGTCCAGCTCGGGTTCCGCAACCTCGCCACGGCGGGCCGGTATGTCTACCTCTCCGACATCGCTCGGCGTACGCACCGACACGTCGACCGGAACCGTCCGATCCCGAACCGGCTCACCGACGGGATCCGCCTCGACCACGTCTACTACCGCTACCCGCTCGCCACCACCGACACCCTGCACGATGTCACCCTGAACCTGCCGGCCGGCGCCACCGTCGCGATCGTCGGGGACAACGGCGCGGGGAAGACCACGCTGGTCAAACTGCTCGCCGGTCTCTACCAGCCGACGGGCGGCCGGATCCGCATCGACGGCACGGATCTAGCCACCCTCGACCCCGACCGGTGGCGGCAACGGATCTCCGCCGGCTTCCAGGACCACGCCCGCTTCGAGTTCCTCGCCCGGGAATCCGTCGGCATCGGGGACCTGGGCTCCCTGGACGATTCCGGCGCCGTCGCCGGAGCACTGAACCGCGCCGGCGCCGCCGATCTTCTCCACACCCTCCCCGCCGGCCTCGACACCCAGCTCGGACCCAACTGGCCCGGCGGCACCGACCTGTCCGGCGGACAATGGCAGAAGATCGCGCTCGGGCGCGCCATGATGCGCCGCCAGCCGCTCCTGCTGCTCCTCGACGAGCCGACGGCGGCACTCGACGCCGACACCGAACACCGCCTCTTCGAACACTGGACTTCGGCGGCGGCGGAGCTCCGACACACCTCCGGTGCCCTCACCATCCTGGTCTCGCACCGGTTTTCCACCGTACGCATGGCCGACCACATCATCGTCCTCGACCGCGGCCGCATCACCGAAACCGGTGACCACGACCAGCTCATCGCCCGCGACGGCCTGTACGCCGAACTCTTCAACCTTCAGGCCCGCTCCTACCAGTAGGGGCTGGGTTGCGAAGGAGGTGGACGGGGCTCCCAGAAAGTTCTTCCTTTTCCACCGACGAGTTCGCCGACCGGGCATGGTCTCTCTCTATGAGCCACCATGACGTGGACCCGACCGATGATCCTTTGGGGAGCCCATGACCGCCACCGCACGACCGCAGATCGTCGACGCCGACACCTGGCAGAGCCAACTCGATGCACTGCGTACCCGAGAGAAGGCCGCGACCCGAGAGCTCGACGCAATCGCCGCGCAGCGCCGCCGAATGCCGATGGTCACGATGCCCGACTACACCCTCGAAGGCGAGGAGGGGCCGGTCCGGCTGGCGGACATCTTCGCCGGCAAGGCACAGCTGATCGTCTACAACCACATGTGGTTCGCTGGCGAGGAGTGGCAGTGCGGAGGCTGCACCGGGTTCACGTCCCAGTTCACCCGGCTAGGGTTCCTGGACAGCTACGACGCCCGGTTCGTCATCGTCACCCAGGGCCCGATCGACGAAGCACTCGCCTACCAGCGACGGGTCGGGAACCAGATGACCTGGTATTCCACCGCGAACAGCCCGTTCGGCACCGACGTCGGCGCGCCGCCTGGCGCCGGATTCGCCGTCAACGTGTTCTTGCGCGACGGCGACACCGTCTACCGCACCTGGCACACCGACGGCCGTGGCACCGAGCAGCTCAGCCACAGCTTCGCCCTGATCGATCTTCTGCCGTACGGCCGGCAGGAGGAGTGGCAGGACTCGCCCGAAGGCTGGCCGAAGTCCCCCACCTACAGCGGGTGGTCCACCTCCCAGGACATCGCCGCGCTGTACGGCCAGAACGCCTGAGCACGACATCCGTACGAGGACGGGCGACGTGGAACCACCGTCGTCGAGCCGCCGGGGACACGGCGGCAACCGACACTCAACCGTTCGACGTGTTGGAGCAGATGTTCTGGTCTGCGGTTCGCGAGTCCCTCGACCTCACGTCAGGCGTTCGCGTCGGGGTGGCGGTGGCGGTGGAACGCTCTCCGCCGGGGTCCGCGTTCCGCCCCGCGTCCTCCGTTCTCAACGCCGCCCACAGCTTGTCGGCGTCGGGCTGGACC